>VXRS01000080.1:0-14914 GCA_009838385.1 Dehalococcoidia bacterium
GGCTCGTCGCTGCCGTATCGAACAGCAGGTTGGGGACGGCTGCCCGGACCTCGGGTATGGACAGGTAGAACGAAGCCCCCGCCCCCAGGTGCGCCCCCACCATCGTGACTTCGGGGGCAGCCTTTGCCACCTCGATCAGCTCCGCCGGCGAGAGGCCGCCCTCCTTGCCGGGATAGCGGTGCCCCACCGGCTCGCTCGAGTGCCAGATCAGGGCGGCCCCCGCCTCGCCCGCGCGCGCGGCGAGGCGCCGTCCCGCCTCTCCGAGGGGGTCCCAGCCCTGCGTTCCAGGGCGCAGTTCCCCGAAGCCCCGGGCTCCCTGTGCGAGCGCGCGTTCCGCCTCCCGCTCCCAGCCCGCCCCCGCCGGGTTCACGGTCGCGAACGGCACGATCGCACGCGGCGTCTCGGCCGCGACCGCGAGGAGGTACTCGTTCTGCTCCGCGACCTCGCGCTCGTCCGCGAAGGCGAAGCCGGCTGCGACGGCCGCCTCAATGCCGTCCTCGCGCAGCGCGGTGAGCAGCGCCGGCGCATCCGCGATCGCGGCCTCCGGGTCGCCGTAGATCTCGGCGAAGCCCGCATCACGAGCCGCGATGGCGTCGCGTGCCTGCGCCTGCGAGGGGGGAAAGAGATGTGTGTGGGCGTCGATTGTCACCGGAGCGATCGTAGCAGATGGGGTACGCTCAGCCCGTGGCCCTCTTCATAGAAGTAACAGTCGACGAGGCCGCCTGCGCCTCGGAACCTGCGTGCCGGGAGTGCGTCCAGAGCTGCCCGGTCGACATCCTCGAGCGCGACCCCGGTGAGCGCGTCGCACGCGTTATCGACGACAACGTCGACGAGTGCATCCTCTGCGACCTTTGCGTCGTCCGCTGTCCGGTCGAGGCGGTAACCGTGACGAAGCTGTACGCGACTGCCTAGTCGCGTTCGACGGCCTGGCGCAGCCAGACGATGTGGGCGCTCTCCTCGAGCGCGGTGAGCCAGTGGAGCGCGTCCCAGAGCGAGCCGCCCCGCGCGTAGGCCCCGTGCCCGCGCAACAGCGCCACGCGTGATTCGCGCAGGGCGGTCGCGATCTTCTCCTCCTGCGTCGGCCCCTGCTCGATCACCGGCACGGAGGGGATGTGCAGTTGCCCTTCCAGGTCCTCGGGCTTGAACGTGTCCCGGTTGTAGGAGAGGGCGATGGCGTGGTGGGGATGCGCGTGGGCGATCGCGCTCGCCTGCGTCGTGGCGTAGATGGTCCAGTGCAGGATCGTGTCGCTGGATGGCGGAGGCGCTTCGTGCCGCCCGTCGGGGTACACGCGGCTGATGTCGAGCGGCTTCAGGTGGCCCAGCGCCGTGCCCGTGCCCGTGATCCACATCTCGTGGCCGTCGCGGATGCTCAGGTTGCCGCCGCGGCTGCTGACCATGCCGAGCTGGTAGAGGTCGCGCCCGACCCCCGCCAGCTCGCGCAGTGTCGCCTCCGGAACGGCCATCGGGGGAGGATAGCCCTCCGCTAGACCTCGCGGAACTCGCCCTCGACGGTGCCTTCCTCGGCGCCGCCCGCGCTCGCGCCCGGATCGAAGCCGCCGCCGGCGGCGCCGTCCGGACCCGGACCGTCGCCCTGCTGGCCGTAGACGGACTCGCCGACCTTCTGGAGCGCCTGGGTAAGCTCGTCGAGCGCCGCCTGGATGCGTTCCTTCGTGGCGTCGTCGTCGCCCTCGGCCTCGAGCGCCTCGCGCACCGCCTTCACCTTCTCCTCGACCTCCGCTTTGAGGGCCTCGTCGATCTTGTCGGCGTTGTCGGTGAGCGTCTTCTCCGCCTGGTAGGCGGCGCTGTCGGCCAGGTTGCGCAGCTCGATCATCTCGCGGCGGCGCAGGTCCTCGTCCGCATGCAGCTCGGCGTCGCGCTGCATCTGCTGAATTTCTTCCTCGCTCAGCCCGCTCGAAGCCTGGATCGTGATCTTCTGCTCGCGACCCGTGCCCTTGTCCGCCGCGTGCACGTTCACGATGCCGTTCGCGTCGATGTCGAAGGTGACCTCGATCTGGGGCACGCCGCGCGGCGCCGGCAGGATGCCGTCGAGCGTGAACTTCCCGAGCGACTTGTTATCGGGCGCCATCGGGCGCTCGCCCTGGAGCACGTGGATCTCCACGCTCGGCTGGTTGTCGGCCGCCGTGCTGAAGACCTGGCTCTTGGCCGTGGGGATGGTCGTGTTGCGCGGGATGATCGTCGTCATCACGCCGCCCAGCGTCTCGATGCCGAGCGTCAGGGGCGTCACGTCGAGCAGGAGCACGTCCTGCACGTCACCCTTCAGCACGCCCGCCTGGATGGCGGCGCCGATCGCGACCACCTCGTCCGGGTTGACGCCCTTGTGGGGCTCCTTCCCGAAGAACTCGCCCACGAGCGCCTGTACGGCGGGCATGCGCGTCTGGCCGCCCACCAGCACGATCTCGTCGACCGCGCTCGCGGTCTTGTCGGCGTCGTCGAGCGCCTTCTTGACCGGTTCGAGGGTGCCCCGCAGCAAGTCGCCCACGAGCTGCTCGAGCTTCGCCCGGCTCAGCGTCAGGTTGAGATGCTTCGGGCCGCTCGCATCGGCCGTGATGAAGGGCAGGTTGATCTCCGACTGCTGGGCGCTGGAGAGCTCGATCTTCGCCTTCTCCGCCTCCGCCTTCAGGCGCTGCAGCGCCTGGCGGTCCTGCCGCAGGTCGATTCCCTCCGCCTGGCGGAACTCGTCGACCAGCCAGTCGATGATGCGGTCGTCGAAGTCGTCGCCGCCGAGGTGCGTGTTGCCGTTCGTGCTGAGCACCTGAAAGGTGCCGTCGCCGATCTCGAGGATGGAGATATCGAACGTGCCCCCGCCGAGGTCGTACACGGCGATGATTTCGTCGTCCTTCTTGTCGAGGCCGTAGGCCAGCGAGGCCGCGGTCGGCTCGTTGATGATGCGGAGCACGTTCAGGCCCGCGATGCGGCCCGCGTCCTTCGTTGCCTGCCGCTGGGCGTCGTTGAAGTAGGCCGGCACCGTGATCACGGCCTCCGTGACCGTCTCGCCCAGGTAGGCCTCGGCGTCCGCCTTCAGCTTCTGCAGGATCATCGCGCTGACCTCGGGCGGGCTGTGGTCGCCCTCGCCCATCGTCACCTGCACGTCGCCGTTCTCGGCGGCGCTGATGCGGTAGGGCATCGAGCCCGCGCCGCGCTGCACCTCGGGGTCGCTGTGCTTCCGTCCCATGAACCGCTTGATGCTGTAGACGGTGTCCTCGGGGTTCGTGATCGCCTGGCGCTTGGCCACCTGGCCCACGAGCCGCTCGCCACCCTTGGTCAGGGCGACGACCGACGGAGTCGTGCGCGTGCCTTCGGCGTTCGGGACCACGGTAGGCTCGCCGCCTTCCATCACGGCCATGGCGCTGTTCGTGGTGCCCAGATCGATTCCCAGTACTTTTGGCATGTTCGTTCCTCCTGGCGGTGGTCTCTCGGGGCGGCTAGTCGCCCTCGTCTTCGCTATTGGTTGGTTCGCCCGCCTCTGCCTCGCCGCCCTCGCCCACGATCACCATCGCGGGGCGGATGACGGCGCCGCTCAGGGCATAGCCCTTCTGGACGACGTGCAGGCAGACGTTCTCAGGGCCGGGCGCGCGGCCCACGGCCTCGTGCTGCGTGGGGTCGAAGGTCTCGCCCTCGGCGGGCACCTCCGTCACGCCCATGCTCTCCAGCAGCCCGCCCAGCTTGCGCTCGATGGCGAGCACGCCCTGTACCCAGTTCAGCCCGGCCAGCGTGCTGTCGAGTGTCTCGACGGCGCGGCCGAAGTCGTCGCGGATGGGCAGCAGGTTGATCACCAGCGCCGCGCCCGCGAGGCGCGCCTGTTCGGAGCGCTCCTGCTCGACCCGGCGTTTGTAGTTCGCGTGGTCGGCGGCCGCCCGCTTCCAGTTCGCCTCGAAGCGCTCGGCCTGGGCCAGCGCCGCCTCGAGCTGCTCTTGGAGGCCCTCGACGGGCGCCTCCTCGGGCGCCGGCGCCTCGGCCTCGGGCGCGGCTGCGTTGCCGTCGTCCTCGGCCATGCGCGCGGCCGCGCGCTTGTCGGTGAACCTGGGAGCGTCGCTGTCGCTCATTGATCCTCCTCGGGGGCGCCCGCTTCCTCGGCGTCGCCGTAGAACCGGCGCATCAGCTCGGTCAGGACGTCGCTCACGTAGCGCACGTGCGCGACGGCGTCGGGGTAGTCCAGCCGGGTGGGGCCGAGCAGCCCGATGAGGCCGCCGGCGCCGCCCGTCGGTCCGTAGCGCGAGAGTACGAAGCTCATGTCTCGGTAGCGCTCGGCGGGATTCTCGTCGCCGATCACGATCGCCACGTCGTTGCTCCCCAGCAGCCGCGCTGGAATCGCGCGCTGCAGGCGCGAGCTCTCGACCGCCTCGAGCGTGTCGAGCAGGCGGTCGCTGTCGCCCTCGTATTCGGGCTGGCGCAGAAGCTCGCGCACGCCTTCGATGACGGGCGTCTCGCTGGCGGCGTCCTCTTCGCTGCGGAGCAACGCCACGACCTGGTCGACCACCTGCCGCTCGACGACGGCGGCTGCCGGAACCCTGGCCTCGATCTCCGTGGCGGTCTTGCCCTCCAGTTGCTGGTTCAGACGCCCGGCCAGCCGCGTGAGCTGGTCCTGCGTCGTCGCCTCCGCGAACTGCAGCGTGTGCTGCAGGACGGCGGCGTCGTTCATCACCACCACCAACAGCGCGCTCTCCTCGGTCAGTTCGACCAGCTGGAGCTGCTTCAGCCGCACCTCCACCATGTGCGGTGGCGTCGCGATCGCGGCCGTGTGCAGCGAGTTCGCCAGCACGCTCGCCGAGAGCGACAGCCAGCGCTGAAGGTCGACCGCGCTCTGGTGGAACTGGTGCAGGATCGTCAGCTCCTCGGCGCTGCTCAGGCGGCGGTCGCCCATGAGCGACCCGACGTACGTGCGGTAGCCGAGGTTGCTCGGCACGCGCCCCGCCGAGGTGTGGGGATGCGTGATCAGGCCCTCTTCCTCAAGGGCCTTCATTTCGCTGCGAACGGTGGCGCTGGAGAGGTCCAGGTCATGCCGCGCCACGAGCGCCGCGGAGCCGACCGGCTGCGCGCTCTCGACGTAGTCCTCGATGATGAAGGCGAGGATTCTGGCCCTTCGCTCTGACAATGCCATTGTGAACCTTGACGACCTATGTTAGCACTCTCGGGGCAAGAGTGCTAATGACTCGATCGGATAGACTCGCACCATGCCTATCGGCCTGCTCGGAGGCACATTCGACCCCCCGCACGTCGGCCATCTCGTCCTCGGCGAGTGCGCCCGCGAGCAGCTTGGCCTGGAGCGCGTCTACTTCATGCCTGCGGGCGACCCCTGGCGCAAGGCCGGCCTCGGCGTCAGCTCCGCCGCCCACCGCCTCGCCATGACCCACCTCGCCATCGCCGGCAACCCCGGCTTCCACCTCGACGAGCGCGAGGTCGAGCGCATCGGCCCCACCTACACCGTCGACACCCTGCGCGAGATGCACGCCCAGGGCCTCGACGACGTGGTCCTCATCCTCGGAAGCGACGCCCTCGCCGACATGCCCACCTGGCGGGACCCCGACGTGATCACCGCCCTCGCCCGCCTCGCCGTTGCTCCCAAGGGCGCCGACCAGGGCGAACGGGCATGGTTGGCCGCGCAGCTCGGCCTCGACGCCCCGCCCATCGTCGTCGAGATGCCCCCGCTTCCGGTCAGCTCAACGCTCGTGCGCGAGCGCGTCCGCGAGGGCATGTCCATCCGCTACCTCGTGCCCCCGGCCGTCGAGGACTACATCCGCGAGCACGGCCTCTACCGGTAGCGCTCCCGCAGCGCCGCCTCCAGCGCCGGTGCCCGGATGGGCGCGCGCGCAACCTCCTCGCCCCCGACCGCAACCACCGGGACCGCGTAGTTGTAGCGGGCGCGAAGCTCGCGGTCCGTGTCGATGTCGACCGCCTCGATCGCGAACCCGAGCCGTTCGGCGAGCACGGCGAGGAGCGCGTGCGCCTCGTCGCAGAGGGGACAGTCGGGGCGCGTGTAGAGGGTGACCGGGCCGGGGCCGCTCATGCCTGCGCGGGTGTCGACTCGTCCTCGGTCTCTTCCGGCGGAGGACCGAGCACGCGGTCCTCCCACTCATCGGTGATCTGCCCCGGGTACCGGCGGATGACGCCCGCCAGGATGATGGCGATCCCGATGACGATCGCGGCCACGATCTGCGGTACGGGGATGCCGTCGACCGTCTGCTCGTCGATGCGGAACTCGGAGAGGCCGAAGCGCATCACCGAATAGAGGATGGCGTACGTGCAGAAAGTCCAGCCGGGCACCTTGATGACGCGTCGCGCCACGAACAGAAGGATCGCGAGGATCACGAAGTCCCCGAGCAGCTCGTAGCCGCCCGCCGCCGGGTGCACCGACTGTCCCAGCTCGCCGAGCGTGTTCGGGTGGACGTAGACGAAGGCCCAGGGCAGGTCGCTGGCGGTCGCCAGGTGCTCTCCGTTGATGAGGTCGCCGATCCGCCCGAGCCCTTGCCCGAGGATCATTCCGGGCCCGGCGGCGTCCAGGCAGATGCCGATCGGGTAGCGCTGGATGAGCCCGTAGATCACCCCTCCCAGCACGCCCCCGATGAGGCCGCCGTAGAGCGTGATGCCCCCCTCGGTGATGTCGGTCACGATCGCCGCCAGGTCGTTCTCGAAGCGGTCCCAGTGCTCGAAGACGAAGAAGAGCCGCGCCCCGATGATGGCGCTGATCACCGAGACCAAAGCGATCTCCTGCCCCACGTCCGAAGGCACGCCGTCGACGCGGGCGAGGTACACGGAGAGGCTGACGCCGCAGATGATCCCGATCGCCGTGAACAGCCCGTGCCACGTGATCGTCAGACCGAAGATCTTCCCGATGTCCGGGTCGATATCGATCGTGATGGAGAGAAGCAGGGCTACGGCCGAGAGGTCCATCGGCGGGTATCGTACGGCGGCTTTGGCTCAGGGGCGAAGCCGTTTGCCGCTGCTTCGGGCGAGGCCGTAGGCTTGCCAGCTATGTCAGGCATGGAAGGCAAGACCGCCCTCGTCTCCGGCGTCTCCAACGACCGCTCCATCTCCTGGGGCATCGCCAAGGCCATGCACGAGGCCGGCGCCAACGTCGCCCTCTCCTACGGCCCCTCCATGGAGAAGCGCATCCGCCCCCTCGCCGAGAGCATCGGCTGCGACTTCGTCGAGCCCTGCGACGCCACCAGCGACGAGGAGATTGAGGCCCTCTTCGCCAAGCTCGGCGATCGCTACGGCACCATCGACGCGGTCGCCCACGGCATCGTCGGGGCGAAGCGCGACGACCTCTCCCGCCCGTTCATCGAGACCAGCCGCGACGGCTTCCTCCTCGCCCAGGAGCTCTCCGTCTACTCGCTCGTCGCCCTCACCCGCGCCGCCCGCCCCCTCATGCCCGAGGGCGGAAGCGTGGTCACCCTCTCCTACCACGGCTCGCAGAAGATGATGCCCAGCTATAACGTGATGGGCGTCGCCAAAGCCGCCCTCGAGTCCGCCGTGCGCTACCTTGCCTCCGACGTGGGCCCCCAGGGCATCCGCGTGAACGCCATCAGCGCCGGCCCCGTCCGCACGCTCTCCGCCGCGGGCGTGGGCGAGTTCCGCAACCTCTACAAGGTCTTCCCCCAGGTCACGCCCCTGCGCCGCCACATCTCGATCGAGGACGTGGGCGCCGCCGCCGCCTTCCTCGCCAGCGACGCGGGCGCCAACATCAGCGGCCAGGTGCTCTATGTCGACGGTGGCTTCAACACCCTCGGCATGGCCATGCCCCCCGAGGAAGACGAGGGCTAGCCGGCGCCATGAAGGCCATCGTCATCGAGAAGTCCGACGCGGGCGGCTCGCTCGTCTACCGCGACGTGCCCGACCCCATCGTCGGCCCCGACGACCTGCTCGTCGCCGTTCGCGCCTGCGCCCTCAACCGCGCCGATGTGCTCCAGCGCATGGGCGGCTACCCCCAGCCCGGCCCGAGGCCCGAGTTCGAGATTCCCGGCCTCGAGTACGCCGGCGAGGTCGTCGAGGCCGGGGCGCGCGTCGAGGGCTTCGCCCCCGGCGACCGTGTCATGGGCCTCGTCCCAGGCGGTGGCTACGCCGAGCTCGTGAGCGTCCCCCAGCGCCTCGCCCTGAAGGTCCCCGACTCCCTCAGCTGGCAGGAGGCGGGCGCCACGCCTGAGGTCTACATCACCGCCCACGACGCCCTCCTCCAGTGCAACCTGCAGGCTGGCGAGCGCGTGCTCATCCACGCGGTCGGGTCCGGTGTCGGCGTCGCCGGCGTCCAGATCGCGAAGGCGATGGGCGCCTCGCAGGTCATCGGAACCGCCGGCAGCGCGGAGAAGCTCGCGAGCGCTGCCGAGCTCGGGCTCGACGTCGGGGTGAACTACCGCGAAGAGGATTTCGCCGAGGTCGTCCGGGACGCAACCGGCGGTGTGGGCGTCGATGTCGTCCTCGACGTCATAGGCGCCGATTACTGGGAGCAGAACCTGCGCGCCCTCGCGCGCCAGGGCCGCATGGTGGAGGTCGGCCTCCTGAGCGGCGCCGAACTGGAGAACGCGAGCCTCGGCCCGCTCCTGATGAAGCGCCTCCAGGTCCGTGGCACCACCCTCCGCGCCCGCCCCCTCGAGCAGAAGGCCGCGGCCACCCGCGCCTTCGAGAAGAGCGTCCTTCCCCACATCGCCTCGGGACGCATCAAGGTCGTCGTCGACAGCGTCTACCCGCTCGCCGAGGCCGCCGCCGCGCAGGCCTACATGGAAGCGAACGCCAACTTCGGCAAGATCGTCCTCGAGCCCTAGCCCCTACTCCACGCCTTCGTACCAGCCGGAGCCGAACAGGTAGCCGTCCCGGCGGATGAGCCATGTGTGCTTGCGCTCCAGCAGGCCCGTGTTCGGGTTGAGGAAGACGTAGCTCACCCAGCCGCCCTGCTGGCCTACGGCCACCATGTCCGAGCCGAACTCGTAGCCGTTGATGTCGGTCCCGACCGAGCCGAGGAGGCTGCGGCCACGGACCTCGGGGTCGTAGTGCCCGATCAGGATCCCATCGGGATCCCCGACGAAGACGTACCAGGGCCCGTCGACGCTCTCGGGCGCGTTGAAGCGGTCGAGCGTCGCTTCGAGCCCCTCGCTCTCGTAGAAGGAGAGGGCGTCGGCCACGAGCAGGCGCGTGTACCCCTCCGGGTCGGCCTGCGTGGGTAGGGGCTCGTACCAGCCCGAACCGATCAGGTAGTCGCCCCGGCGCACGACCCAGGTGTGCTTCAGCTCCTCGACGCCCGCGTCCGGGTTGGGGAAGACGTACTGGACCCAGCGCCCCGACCTTGTGGTGGCCTTGAACGCCGCGCCATAGTCGAAGCCGCGCGCATCGATGCGGTCTCGGGTTGTCCCAACCAGGCTGGGAATGGTGGCGTGCGCGACCGTGTAGATGCCGTCCTCGCGGTCCTCCAGCACGAACACGTAGCGCTCGCCGTCCGCGCTCTCGGGGGTGTTGTAGTAGTCGAGCACTGCCTCGATGCCCTCGTCCTCGAGCATCGTCAGCGCCCGCGCCACCAGCAGGCGCGTGTAATTCGGCTCGTCCTCCGCGGTGGGAACGTCGCTGTACCACCCCGAGACGAAGATGAGCCCGTCGTGACGCTTCGCGTAGTAGTGCTTCAGCTCCTCCCTGGAGAAGAAGGGGTTGATCTCGTCCCTCGGCGGCACGACGAGCGTGTCGCGCACGAAGAGACCGTCCTCCGTCGCCCGGAGCAGGTCGGATGCATAGTGCCAGCCGCTGTCGTCCCAGGTGGCGCTGCCGCTCACGACGTCGTACCCGACGAAGGTCGGTGCGGGGTGGGCGATCATCCGCTCCGCCGCCGGGTCGACGATGAATGTGTACCAGCGGCCGTCGTTGTTGGACGAGTCGTTGTGCCAGGCGACCGCCGCCGCGCGCCCTCCCGCCTCGTATCGCGCAATCGCCGCGTCGACGTGCGCGACCGTATAGGCGGCGGGCTCGCACTTTGTGGGAAGGAGCGGGTGTTCCGCCACGCGGTCCTCGTACCAGCCCGAGCCGATGAGGAGGTCGCCGCGACGCACGACCCAGCTGTGCTTGAGCCGCTCCTCGCAGGTGGCGGGATTGAGGATGACGTAGTCGACCCACTGGCCCTCGTCTGTCGTCGCCAGGAACTCCGCGCCGTAGTCGACGCCGCGCCGGTCGATGCGTGTCGGCACGGTGCCCAGCAGGTCCGGCCGTGTGGCGTTCCCGATGTTGTAGAGGCCGTCTGGCCGGTCATCGAGGATGAACACGTACCAGTCGCCGTCGACGCTCTCGGGCGAGCGGTAGTACGCGAGGGTGGCCTCCCGGCCCTCGGCCTCGAGGCGGTCGAGGGCCTGCTGCACGAACGCCTTCGTGTATGCCCCGGGCTCGGCCTTCGAGGCCGGCTCCGGAGCCGTGGCCGGTTGGTCCGTCGCCAGCTCGTACCAGCCGGAGCCGAAGAGCAGGTTGCCGCGCCGCACGATCCAGGTGTGCTTCTGCTCCTCCTGCCCGGTGACGGTGTTCAGGTAGATGTAGTCGACCCACTGTCCTTCCTCGGTAGTGGCGATGAAGGCGGCGCCGTAGTCGAAACCGCGCCGGTCGATGCGCTCCCGCGTCGTCCCCACCAGCTCCGGGCGGGTGGCGTGCGCGATCGTGTAGAGGCCGTCCGCGCGCTCCTCCCCCACGAACACGTACCACTCGCCGTCGACGCTCTCGCGGGAGTTGTAGTAGTCGAGGGTCGCCTCGAGCCCGTCGGCCTCGAAGCGGTCGAGCGCCTGCTGCACGAACGCCTTCGTGTAGGCGCCGGGCTCGGCCTTGGTGGGAACCGGTGCGGCGGCGGGTGCGGCGGGCTCGACGGAGGTGGCCTCGTACCAGCCCGAGCCGAACAGGTAGGCGCCCCGCCGAACGGTCCAGGAGTGCTTCAGCTCCACCCCACCGGTCTGGGGGTTGATGAAGCTGTAGGTGACCCAGTGCCCCGCCTCCGTCGTCTCGGCGAAGGCGGCGCCGTAGTCGAAGCCGCGCGTGTCGATGCGCTCCCGCGTTGTCCCTACCAGTTCCGGCCGGCCCGCGTTGGCGATCGTGTAGATGCCGTCGGCACGCTCTTCCAGCACAAAGACGTACCAGGGGCCATCCAGCGTCTCGGGCGAGTTGTAGTGTGCGAGCGTGGCCTCGAGGCCCTCGTCCTCGTAGCGCTGAAGCGCCTGCTCGACCAGGTAGATGGCGTACGCGTCGGGATCGGACGGCGAGGGCGCCTGCTCCTCGTCCCGGTCCTCGCTCTGCGTAAGCGCAAGGATTCCGACGACCAGCGCCGCGGCCGCGAGGCCAATGCCAAGCACTCCGATTCCGGCCAGAACGATGCTCTTCACGTTCGACATCCAGGACCCTTCAATCTAGTTCGATGTTGCTGGTGATACCGTATCGCAGCCATTCGGAATAGCGGCGTGAGCGCGCTGCCGGGGGGATAGCGCCTTCACCCGGCGCTCAGCGGCGAGCCCTTTCGAGAGCGGCGTGCAGCTCGTCGAAGTGCCCGATGCGGCGGTGGGGGTGGGCGGGCGGATCGTCCGGGAACTGCAACCGGTCCCGGTGAATCCAGACCCCATGGACTCCGACTCCCTGCGCCCCGCCGATGTCCGCATACAGGTTGTCGCCCACCATCCAGGCCTCGTCAGGGGCCGCCCCCGTCCCCGCCAGCGCCTGCCTGAACACGCCCGGATCGGGCTTCCCCCGCCCGAACTCGCTCTCGATCACGATCTCGTCGAAGTACGGCTCCAGCTGCCAGCGCCCGATCTTCTGCCGTTGCGTGTCCGATGAGCCGTTCGTGACCATCCCCAGCCGGTACCCCTGCGATCGCAGCGTCTCCAGCGTCTCGATCGCGTCGTCGAATGGGGCGACGCGCTCCAGGTACCCCCGAAGCGACCGCCCGGCGATCTCCTCCGCGCCCGAGTCATCGAGCCCCATCGCCAGGAGGGACAGACGCACGACGATGGCCCGCGACTCCAGCGGCTTCACGCGGTACTCGGCGACCGCCCCTTCATCGGCCCAGAAGAGGGCGCTCTCGCGGCGGATGGTCTCCCGCAGGCTGGCGGCGTCGCACCCGAGCCCGGGCGCCACGTCGGCGCAGATCTCCTCCCACGAGCTGTGCATGGCGCTGTACATGTCGAGCAGCGTGTCGTCCAGGTCGAAGAGGATGGCCTTCGGCGGCGTCATGCGTCCCTCCGCCGCACGCCCGCGACCACCTCGACCCCGTCGAGCGAGAACGCCGTCTGCTGCGCGTCCTCGGGCGGCGCTTCCGTGAACAGCTCGACGGAGAGCGTCTCGCCCTTCACGTAGTCGCCGTGCGCCGCCAGCACGCGGGCGATGGTGTCGCCGCCCGCGCACCAGCTGGTGATGCGGTCACTCAGCTCAAAGTCCGCCTCGCGCCGCAGGTCCTGGAGATGCCGCACGAGCTCCCGTGCGATCCCCTCGTCCGCGAGCTCGTCGCTGATAGCCGTCGCCACCCCAACCGTATACCCGGCCTCGCTCACGACGGCGTAGCCCTCGCCCTCACGCATCTCGACGAGCAACTCGTCGGGCGCGAGCTCGTGGCCCGCGACCGTGACGTTCTGGCCAGCGCGAACCGCCGCCGCTACCTCCCCGGCATCGAGCTCGCCGAGGACGGAACGCACCGCCCCCATCTCGCGTCCCAGCCGCGGGCCCAGCACCGGCAGGTTCGGCTTGATCTCGAACGTGACGATGCCCGCCTCGTCCTCCAGCGTGCTCAACGCCTTCACGTTCAGCTCCTCCAGCAGGAGCGCCTCCTGCCGCGCGAGCACGGCCGCCTCCGCGTCGTCGCGGGGACGCACCAGCACCTCCGCGAGCGGCTGCCGCACCTTGATCGACGCCTTCGCCCGGGCCGCCCGCCCCATCGAGGCGACCCGCTTCACGAGCTGCGTCTCCGCGTTCAGCGACTCGTCCACAAACACGTCGCCGCCCGGCACCAACGCGACCGGCTCGGGCCAGTCGGCGAGGTGCACGCTCTCCGGCGCATCCCCGTCGACCCCGCGCGCGAGGTTCCGCCACAGCTCCTCCGCCAGGAACGGCGTGAACGGCGCCAGCAGCTTCGCCAGCGTGGTCAGGGCCGTGTGCAGCGTGAAGTACGCGCTGCGCTTGTCCGCGTCGTCTCCCGACACGCCCCGCCAGAAACGCCGTCGCGAGCGGCGCACGTACCAGTTCGAGAGGTCGTCGACGAATGCCTCGATGGCGCGCGAGGCGACCGTCGGGTCGTAGTCGTCGAGCCCCGCCGTCACGCGCTCGGTGAGGGCGTTCAGCTCGCTCAGGAGCCAGCGGTCCAGCTCCGGCGGCTCGCCCCCGGGGCGCTCGCGCGGGTCCAGCCCGTCGATGTTCGCGTAGCTCACGAAGAAGCTGTAGACGTTCCAGAGCGTGAGCTGGAAGCGCCGCAGGCTCTCGTTCATGAGCCGCACGCTGAAGCGCCGCGAGCTCCCCACCGGCGCCGACGCGTAGATGTACCAGCGCACGGCGTCCGCCCCCAGCTCGTCCAGCAGGTCGAACGGCTCGATCACATTGCCCTTGCTCTTCGACATCTTCACGCCGTGCTCGTCCTGGATGTGGCCGTGGCAGATGACGTTCCGGTAGCTGATCTCCTCGGGCGTCGCCTCCGCCGCGTTCAGCAGGGCGGCCTCCGCGTGCAGCGTGTAGAACCACCCGCGCGTCTGGTCGATCGCCTCGCAGATGAAGTCGGCCGGGAACATCCGGTCGAACTCGTCCTGGTTCTCGAAGGGGTAGTGCCACTGCGCGTACGGCATCGCCCCGCTGTCGAACCAGGCGTCCGCCACCTCGGGCACGCGCCGCATCTCCCCTTCGCACCCGTCCCCGTCGCACCGCAGGGCGATCGCGTCGATGTAGGGCCGGTGCAGGTCGTCGAGGGCCTCTGCCGCGGCGCGGTCGACGGCCCGCTCCGCCAGCTCCGCCCGGGACCCCACGACCACCACCTCCGGGCACCCGTCGCACACCCAGAACGGCAGGGGCGTGCCCCAGTAGCGCTCCCGGCTGACGGCCCAGTCGACGTTGTTCTCGAGCCAGTTGCCGAAGCGCCCCCGCTTGATGTGGTCGGGCTGCCAGTTGATGCGGGTGTTGCCCGAGAGCAGCCGCTCCCGCTGCGCCGTCGTGCGGATGTACCAGCTCGGCTTGGCGTAGTAGAGGAGCGGAGAGTCGCAGCGCCAGCAGAACGGGTAGGTGTGCGTGATGCGCTCGCTGCGCAGCAGCAGTCCCCGCTCGTCGAGGTCGCGGATGACCTCGCGGTCGGCGTCCTTGGCGAACTGCCCCTCGCCCGGCAGCCCCTCCGCCATCGTCCCGTGCGTGTCGATTGGCTGGGCGAAGAGCAGGCCGTGCTCCTTGCCGTCGTCGAAGTCCTCGCCGCCGAACGCCGGCGCGATGTGCACGATGCCCGTGCCGTCGTCGAGCGAGACGTGGTCCGCCACGAGCACGCGGCGCAGCCCCTCCGTCTCCTCGCCCGCCTCAAGCGGCCGCAGGTGGCCATCGTTCCCGAAGCGGCGCACCGTCGCCCCCACCACCTCGGGCCGGTACAGCGGCTCGTAGGCGAGCCCGACAAGCTCCGAGCCCTGGAACGTGCGCAGCGCCGCCCGTTCCTCGCCGAGCACGCCCTCCGCCAGCGCCTCCGCCACGATCAGCCGCTCGCCCTCGTGCTCATACAACCCGTAGGGGGCGTCCTCCATCACGGCGAGGGCGGTGTTGCCGGGCAGCGTCCACGGCGTCGTCGTCCAGGCCACGATGCTCGTAGCCGGACCTTCCCCGAGCCCGATGCGCTCGCGCGCCTCCGCCGGTAGCCGGAACTTGATGTAGACGCTCGGGTCCGGCACGTCGTCCTGGTACCCCTGCGAGAGTTCGTGGTCGCTCAGGCTCGTCTCGCAGC
>VXRS01000080.1:15014-17439 GCA_009838385.1 Dehalococcoidia bacterium
ACGTCGTCCTGGTACCCCTGCGAGAGTTCGTGGTCGCTCAGGCTCGTCTCGCAGCGCGGGCAGTGGGGGGTGCTGCGGTAGTCCTGGTAGACCAGCCCGTGCTCCCAGAGCTGCTTGAAGATCCACCAGCCGCTCTCGATGTAGTCGTTGTCGTACGTGACGTACGGGTTCTCCATGTCCGCCCAGAACGCGATGCGCTCCGTCAGCTCCTCGAAGTCGCCCACGTGGCGGTTCACGCTCTCCCGGCACTTCGCGTTGAAGCGGTCGATGCCGTACGCCTCGATCTCGGGCTTGGAGTTCAGCCCCAGCTCCTTCTCGACCTCGATCTCGACCGGCAGACCGTGCGTGTCCCAGCCCGCCTTCCGGGGCACGCGATAGCCCCGCATCGTCTTGTAGCGCGCGAACAGGTCCTTGATGACGCGCGGCATGATGTGGTGCACGCCCGGACGGCCGTTCGCCGTCGGCGGCCCTTCGTAGAACACGAACAGGTTGTCCTCAGGCCGCTCCTCGATGCTGCGCCGGAAGATGTCGTGCTCCCGCCAGAACTCGAGAATCCCTGTCTCGAGCTCGGGGAAGCTGACACTCGGATCGACTGGTCTGAAGAGCTGGGACACTTCCGGCCTCCCGGGCGAGAGTTGCCGGGACGGACACAAGAAAGCCCGTCCCGATCAGGGACGGGCGCAACACCCGCGGTACCACCCTGCTTCCCGCACGAGGCGGGCGCTCTGCGGAGCGCCATCACGCTCCTGCCCTCGGTAACGGGGGCGGTCCGCACCTGCGGACACGTTCCGTCCGGGTCTACTTGCCGGCGCTGCCGGCGTTCGGCCGGAAGCTCGGGAGGGATGTTCACGTCCGCCTGCAGCGCCCCCTCGCACCAACCGGGGCTCGCTGAGCGCAGGAACGGGACGCTACTCGTCTCCGTCAATGCCTCTGCAAGCTAGTGAACCAGCGCCCCGGCAACGGGTCAAACAGCCGCCCCGGGATGGCCTAGAAGTTCTGCAGCGAGTACTCCGCCGCGCCCAGGCTGACGCCGAATCCCATGATCACCAGCGTCAGGATTAACCCCGTGATGCTCAGCACCATCGAGGTGATCCGCAGGCGCCGGAGGTCCTTTTCGGAAACGGCCCCGCCACGGGCCTGCTCCTCCATCGCGTCCACCTGGCTCGGACCGACCACGAACATGTGCAGCCCCACCAGCACGATCATCACCACCAGCAGCACCATCTTGATCACGAACACCACGCCGTAGCGAAGGTCGAAGAATGCCGTCCCCTCGACGATGTTGTGGTAGTCGCGCCACGTCATGATCAGGTAGGTGCCGCCCACGAGGATGAGGAAGAGCCCGATCCCGCCGATCCACCCGAAGCGTGTCGTGATCGTGCGCATCGCCGCGACGCGCGTCTGCAGGTCCTCGATCTGGCGAGAGGCGGGCACCCAGGCGAACGCCAGGAAGAACTGCGGCCCCACGAACAGCGCGATGCCGAGGACGTGCAGCCAGACGGCGGCGATATGCAGGAAGTTCTCCACGGGCGCGCCTCCTCGGGGTGGTCCCGGCCTGCGAGCTTAGGCGTGCTCCCGGCGGGAGCGCAACGGCGCCATGTGTCCTGCTAGCCGGAGGCAGCGGCTGCGGGCGCCGCCTCTTCCCGCGGCGCCTCCGCATCAACCGGCGCGAGTAGCCGCTCGCGCACCCAGCGCGCCGTCCCCCGAGGCTGCGCGAAGATCAGCTCGTGGCCGGCTCCGTGGGCGATGCGCAGCGGCCAGCCCCGCTCCCCCGCCAGTTCGATCACCGGCTCCAGGGGGGTGACGCGGTCCGCATCGCCGTGGATGAGGGCGATCGGCGTCTCAAGCCCCTCTGTCAGCCGGGGGACATGGCCCCCGAACACGATCTCTGCCATCCCGCCACCGTGGGCCGCCGGGGTGTGGTCGAACATGTCGACGATCATGGGCAGCGGGTAGTCGGGCTTCAGGAGATGGGCGAAGGGAGCCCACAGGTACCGCAGGGAGTGGACCGGCCGGCAGAAGAGGTGCCCCTTGCCGGGATTCCGCATGTAGCGGTCCCGCGTGATGCTGTTCGCACCGATGAAGCGGAGGCCCTCCTCGATGGTGTCGTACACCGGCAGTCCCGCGAGGCCGACTCGCCTGAAGCGTCCCGGGTGGCGGTTCGCGAGCTGCAGGGCGATCAGGGCGCCCATCGAGTGGCCCAGCACGTAGTCCGGATTCACCGCCTCCACCACGCCGTCGAGCGCCTCCGCGACGCCTTCCACCGTGTAGCTGGAGGGGTCGGGCTCGCTTCCGTACCCCGGGAGGTGGGGTGCGAACGTCCCGACCTCGTCTTCCAGCTCGCGCCGCAGGGGCGCCCAGGCTTCGGGGTTCGAGACGTACCCGTGGATGAGGAGCAGGCGCGGGGCCATCAGTCGCCCTCCGC
>VXRS01000080.1:17539-19052 GCA_009838385.1 Dehalococcoidia bacterium
GCCCAGGCCATGGCATCGTCGAGGATGGCGCCGATCACGCCCCCGTGGATGACGCGCGGCGCGCCCTCGTGCGCCGCCGGCGGCGTGTAATCGGCCAACACGCGGCCAATATCCTCATCGAGGTAGAACTCGATCTGAAGCCCGTCCTCGTTGGCCGGATCGCAGACGAAGCAGCAGGTTTCGACCGCGAGATCGTCCCGCGTCAGGCGGCGGCGCGCCATATCGATGCCCCCGCGCCAGTGTACAAGGGGCCGTGGCCCGTCTGTGTGGGCAGGCGCACCCGGCATGGCCGTCTGGTCCCGGAGCGCGCAGTGGTCGTAGCATGATCCATATGAACGAGGATGCGCGGGAAAGCCTGGCCCGCAAGACAAGCGCGGATCGTGCGCTGGAGCGCGCTGCCTCCGAGCTTGAGGTGCTCCTGAAAGAGGCGAGCGCCGCCCTGCGCCCCTTCCCCTCCTTCCCCAACGCTTTCTTCACGAACGCCATCGAGTGCGACCCCGGCCCCGCCGGCGACCCCGAGCGCGGCTGCGTCGTCGTCGGCGAGGACGGCGAGCTCTACGAGCTCGAGTTCGGCGTCGACCACGACGCCGTCGAGCTCACCGGTTCCTGGGACCCGGTGACCGCCCGCAAGGAAGAGAAGCGCCCCCTCGACCTCCACCCGCGCGACTACGTCGTCTATGCCTATAGCGGCCTCATGGCCATCACCGAGGAGCTCCTGGAGCGTTCCGCCGAAGCCGAGGAAGAGTCGTGAAGACCCTGCTCAAGGCCATCCTGGTGCTCGTCGCTCTGGGGGCCGTCGCCGCTCTCGTCCTGAGGCTGCTCGGCCGCCCGCAGCAGTACGCCGAGAGCGGCGAAGCGCGCGAGTCGATGCCCGACCTCGACGAGGTCATCGGCGACACCCGCCTCCGCACCGCCGCCTCCTACCTCGACGAGGGCAATGTCTACTTCAACGTCGGCCAGTACGCCCTCGCCGTCGAGCGCTACACCCGCGCCCTCGCGGAGACCCCCGCCCTGCCCGCGGCCCTCTACAACCGCGCTACCGCGCACACCCGCCTCGGCGCCTTCGATGAGGCCCTCGCCGACTACGACGCCGCCATCGAGCTGACTCCCGCCGACGGCGATGCGCTCAATAACCGCGGGATGCTTCGCCTCTACCGCCACGAGCCCGCCGAGGCCCTGGCCGACTTCGAGCAGGCTCTCGCCCTCAACCCCGACGACCCCACCCTCATGGTGAACTGCGGAATGGCGCAGCTTGAGACCGCCGCGCACGAGGACGCGCTCGCCAGCTTCGAGAAGGCGGCGAGGGTGGCGCCCGGCGACCCCGCCGCGCACTACGGCGCGGCCCAGGCCGCCGCCGTCCTGGGGAAGCGCAAGGTGTCCCTGGATCACCTGCAGGGCGCCCTCGAGATTCAGCCCGCCTATGCCGCCGAGGCCGCCGGAGACGCTCGCCTTGCGCTTCTCGACGGCGATGAGGAGTTCATGAAGCTGCTGCGGAGCACCGCCGAAGAGGCCG
>VXRS01000133.1:0-15507 GCA_009838385.1 Dehalococcoidia bacterium
GGCCATCGGTGAGGCCCTGGTCGTAGAGGAACTCGTGCAGGTCGTCGCCGGCGCCGATGTCGATGCGCCGGGCGCGGAGGGGGCTGCCCTCGGCTTCAGCGGCGAGCCGCTCGGCGATGCCGGGCTCCACCGATCGGGAGCCGCAACCGGGGCGGGAATCCGGGTACTCGTCCCAGCCCGGGTCGGGGACGTCAACGCCCGCGATCCCGGCGAGGTCGCCGAAGAGGTCCTGCCAGTCCTCGCGGCCAAAGCCGATGAAGCGCTTCTGCTCAGCGCCGTCGGGGCCGGTGAGGATGAGGGTGGGGACGGTGTCGAGGTCGTAGGCGTAGGAGGTGTGCAGGGCGCTGTCGTCGAGCATGGGGGCGGTGAGGGCGTGGCGGTCGACGAGGACGGCGTTGCCCTCGGCTTCCTGGCCGATGGCGAGCACGTCGACGGCCTCGCCGAAGGCCTCGTGGGCGGCCTGGATGAGGGGCATGGAGAGACCGCAGGTGGGGCAATCCTCCTTCACGAAGGCGAGGAGGGAGGGGCGGCCGGAGGGGAAGGCGCGCTCGCGCCCATCGCCGTCGGTGAGGGTGAAGGCCGGAAGCTCGGACATGGGGTCTCCCCTGCTGAGGTGCGGGCCATTGTAGGGCGGCGGCCTGCCGCGTGACCCGCGCCCGTGCGTTCGGGAGAATAGGGCCACCAAACAAGAGGAGATGCGGATGATCGGGACGGAGGCGTTCGACCGGTTCGTGAGCGAGAACCGCTGGGCCGTGATCACAACGGTGCGGAAGAGCGGGCAGCCGAGCAGCTCGGTGGTGGCGTACGCACGCGAGGGTGACACCCTGGTCGTGAGCACGACCGCGCCGACGCTGAAGGTGAAGACACTGGAGAACGACCCGCGGGTCACGATCACGGTGTTCAACGATGCAGCGCCCTTCAACTTCGTGACGGTCGAGGGACGGTGCGAGATCGAACGCGAGGGGCTGGAGCACGCCACGCACCTCGTCTTCGAGAACATCAAGGGGTCCGGCTTCACCGAGCCGGAGGACCTGCCCGCCTGGCTGGAGGCGCAGCGGCGCGTGATCCTGCGGATCCACGCGGAGCGCGTCTCGGGCGTGATTCGCTAGGCGAGCGGCGACACAGGAGGAAGCGATGTCGATCACATTGGAAGCGGGCGACACGGCCCCGGACTTCGAGCTGCAGGACCAGGACGGCAAGACCCACCGCCTGCAGGACTATCGCGGGAAGACGGTGGTGCTGTACTTCTACCCGCGCGACAACACGCCGGGGTGCACCAAGCAGGCCTGCGAATTCCGCGACAGGCACGCGGAGATCGGAGAGGAGGGCGCGGTCGTCCTCGGCGTGTCGGCCGACAGCGCAGCCTCGCATACGAAGTTCCGGGAGAAGCACGACCTGCCCTTCCCGCTGCTCGTGGACGAGGATACGGAGGTCTCGACCGAGTATGGAGCGTGGGGCGAGAAGACCCTGTACGGGCGCAAGAGCATCGGCATGACGCGCTCGACGTTCGTGATCGGGCCGGACGGCGTACTGACGAAGGTCTGGAAGCGGGCACGGGCAGTCGGGAACGCCGGCGCCGTGCTGAAGCTGTTGCGGGAAGGATAGGCCGGAGAGGAAGCACATGACGGATCAGCCTGCTGGCGGTGGACGCGAGGGCGTCGAAGGCGTCGCGGGGGGCGACGGCCCCCGGCGCGGGGCGCTGCGGGGCTCCGGCACGTGCGTTGTCGCCGACCACCCGCTGGCGGCTGCAGCTGGCCAGCGGGCGCTGCACGACGGCGGCAGCGCCGCCGACGCGGCGGTCGCGATGGCGGCGGTGCTCACGGTGACGCAGCCGTTCATGAGCCACCTCGGCGGCGACTCGTTCGCGACGGTTTACGACGCCGCCACGGGCGCGGTCGAAGCGCTGAACAGCTCGGGCCCGGCGCCGGCCAGCGCGGACGCGGCGGCGTACCGGGAGCTGGGCGGCATTCCCGACACGGGCGCCCTGGCGGTGACGGTACCGGGGTGCGTGGCAGGGTGGGGCGCGCTGCACGAGCGGTACGGGAAGCTGCCCTGGTCACGCGTGCTGGAGGACGCGGAGCAGGTCGCGCGGGAAGGGTTCCCCGCCTCGCGGGCGCTGGCGCGGGCGGTGAGCGTGGGGCGGGAGCGCGTCTACCCCGCGGGAGCGTTCAAGGAGACGTTCGGGCATGTGCATGGGGATGGGGGACAGCACGTCGTCCAGCCTGAACTTGCGGCCACATTGCGCGCGCTGGCGGAGGGCGGGGCGGCGGCGTTCTACGGGGGCGACCTCGCGGATGCGTGCCTGGCCACGCTGAACGGGCTCGGGGCGGCGTTCACACAGGACGACTGGCGCGCGCCAGCCGAGTGGGTGAAGCCGCTTTCGGTCGAGTTCGGAGGGATGCTCGTGCACACGCAGCCGCCGCCTTCGCGAGGGCTTGTGACGATGCTGGCGCTGCGGCGTCTCGCGCGTTCGGAAGGCGGTATCGGGACGCAGGTCGAAGCGCTGGCGGAGGCGTTCTCGGCGGTCGATGCGGAGGCGGGGGATCCGCGGGTCACGGGCTTCGACGCGGCCGCGCTGCTGCGCGCGGGCGGGGCGCCCGCACAAGCGGGCATGGCGAGCGGAGGGGACGGCGACACGACGGCGCTCCTGGCGATCGACGCGGAGGGGAACGCGGTCTCGCTGATCCAGTCGGTGTTCTCGGCCTGGGGCAGCGGCGTGCTGTCGGCGAGCACCGGCGTCGTGTTCAACAACCGCATGCGGGGCTTCAGCCTCGAGGAGGGGCACCCGAACGAGCTGGCAGGCGGGAAGCGCCCCATGCACACGCTGCACAACTACCTCGTCACGTCGATCCCCGACCTGCCGCTCGCGGGAGAGGCCTCCGGGCCCCGGGACGGGGAGCTAATCGCCGTCGGGGGGACGCCGGGAGCGCACCGGCAGCCGCAGACGAACGTGCAGGTACTGGACGCCGTGCTGCGCCGGGGCGCCGACCCGCAGGACGCGCTCGACGCGGCCCGCTGGGCGCTCGACACGGACGGCTCGCTGTACGCGGAGTCGCGCACACCGGACAGCCTGGGGGACGCGCTACGAGCCGAGGGGCTCGCGTTCGAACCGCTGGCGGCGTGGGACGGGTGGACGGGGCGGGCCTGTCTGGCCGTGCTGACGGGAGGGGGCATCGCCGCCGCCCACGACTTACGGGGCGAGGGACTCGCAATCGTCGGCTGAGCCAAAGGCAGCGCCGCCGTAGACTTCCGCGGCGGAGGGTACCCCATGGAGGCTCAGCTTCAGCGATTCATTCAACAGAACCGCCCCGACGCCGAGTCGGTGCGGATCGAGGACTTCCAGCTACTGGCGGGGGGCTACTCGCAGGAGACGTACAGCGCCGACGCGATCGTCGAGAGCGGCGGGAGCACGGAGACGCTTCCGCTCATCATCCGTCGCGACCCGCCCCCGGACCAGGACATCCTGCCAACGGACCGGCGCCTGGAGTTCCAGATCACCCAGCGGGTGGGGGAGCAGACCGATATCCCGGTCGCGACCCCCTACCTCCTCGACGAGAAAGGAGAGTCGCTGGATCGACCAGCAATGGTGATCGAGCGACTGCGGGGAAGCGCCGACCTGACCCCCCTGTTCGCACCCGGCAACGAGGACGAGCTCGAAGCGGTGGCGACTGACTTCTGCGAACGGATCGCGGAGTTGCACGCAACCTCGCTCGACAGCCTCGACCCGGAAAGGGACTTCCGCGACGCGCGACGGGTAGGGATCGATGCCTCGAGCTGGGAGTCGTACATGACGACTTCGATGGAGTTCTTCGTCGAGAGTTACAAGCAGATCGCCTTCGACCCGCTGCCGGTCTTCTTCGACATGTACGCGAGTCTCCCGAACCGGCTGCCGAAGCCAGTCCCGCTGTCGATGTGCCACGGGGACTACCAGCCTTCGAATTTCCTGTACGAAGACGGCCGCATCACGGGCGTGATCGACTGGGAGGCGGCCCACGTGGGCGACCCTCGCGAGGACATCGGCTGGCTGTACCAGCTCTCCCGCATCACCGGCTTCGACCTCGCCGAGAGCGTGAAGGCGGACGGCGGCTTCCTGCAGCATTACACGAAGCTGAGCGGTATCCCCGTGACGGAAGAGGATGTGGGCTTCTTCCAGGTGTTCTCGTCGGCGGCACTTGCGGCCCCGATTTTGGACGCGGTACGGCGGGGGCTCGACGGGGAGGCGAAGAACTTCCTCAGCACCTACATGCTGCAACCGCTGGTCTCCGCGCAGCCCGGCTATTGCATGATTCTCGGATACCCCGAGGCGGAGGAGTAGATCCCATGTTCACGAATCCAAGTTCGGCACGGGTCCTGGAGCTGATCCGCGAGAGCCTCGACCGTGACGTGATGCCGGAGCTGCAGACGAACGCCGCGAAGGTCACCGTGCAGATGATCCAGCAGATGCTGGTCTCGGTTGAGCGGCGGCTGCCGGTCGAGCAGCAGTGGATGGCGGACGAGTGCAACCGCATGTCGCGGGTGCTGGGCGAGGCCGCCTCGGCGGCGGCGTCACGCGACGGCGAGGCGGCAGCATCGCTGCGGGCCATCGGCGAGCGTGCGGCGGGCGCTCCGGAGTTCCCGGACGTGCCCGCGTTCGCGTCGATCAGCGAAAGCTACGGGGAGCTGAGCGAGCTCCTGACGGAGGCGCTCGGGCACCTGCACAAGCTCGACGGCGAGGGCTGGGAGCAGGCGCCGGACCTGATCCAGAAGCTGCGGGCCTACCTGCAGCTGCGCATCAACCGCGACATGGCGGGCATCTTCGCGATGGACGCGGGAGGGCTGCTGGGCCGCGGCTAGCCCCTCCGGCGAGCGTGTGCGGCCCAAGGGTGCGACGATCGGGAACGATCGCCACCTGGAGGCCGCATCATGACCGTCACCCGCCGCGTTACCGTCGAACGCAACCGGCTGCGCTTCGCCGCCGCCCACTTCGCCACGTTCCTGGGAGAGTGCGAGCCCCTGCACGGGCACAACTACGACGTGATGGTCGACGTCGAGGGCGAGCTCACGGAGGACTCGTGGGTGTGGGACTTCGGCGACCTGAAACGCCTGACAAAGGGGATCGCCGACGAGCTCGACCACAAGTTCGTGCTGCAGCTCGAGAGCCGCATGCTGACCATCGTGGAGGGCAAAGACGACTGGGAGATCTCGTACGAGGACCAGCGGTACGTTTTCCCGAAGTCGGACGTGGCGGCCCTGCCGATCGACAACTCAACGGCGGAGCGGCTGGCGGAGTGGTTCGCGGGACGCCTGCGGGCAGCGCTGACGGAGCACGGAGCGTCCAACATCAAGCGGCTGACGGTCGGCATCGAGGAAATGCCGGGACAGGCCGGTTGGTATACTGCCGAGTAGGCTCACGAGGGACTCGGAGGGGATAGAGGGACGCTGATGTCGGTGGACTGGGACAAGACGATCAACGAGATCCTGGCGGGCACGCTCGCCTGCCAGGCCTGTGAAGCGCTCGGCGACGAGATGGTCGTGGGCTACACGCGCAGCGCGGAGGCGGCGGAGTTCGCGGCGCGCTGCCAGGACTGCACGGACAAGACCGACTGCGATGCGCGCAAGCTGGTGGTGGTGTGCGAGTTGTGCGCGGGACGCTATCGCGTGAACGGGCAGCTCATGACGGAGGCGGGCTGGATGGGCGTCCAACTGGACGAGTGCCGGCGCAACCTCGAGGAGTCGCTGGACTACCTCTCCACGTACTGGAAGGAAGAGGCGGAGGTCCAGTACGCGGACATGTCGCGGAAACTGGAAGAGGTGGACCCGGACACGTTCCGGGAGGAGGACGGCTGGCGGGCGCGGATGGAGGAGGAGTACCTCCGCATCCATCGCTGGTTCCGCGACCACAACGTGCGCGTGCCCGACGCGGGCTGGCGCAGCCAGTACGTCGAGGACGTGGTGGCCCTCGGCTACACCTCCCGCCTCGGCGATTGATTTTCTGGGCCGGCCAGACTGTGCCCGCCGGACGCTAAACGCCGCGAGGGTGGACTCTGCGTGACGGCATCTCCGCCGGCCCGATCCAGTCGTCGCAACGGAACCAAGGGCGGCGATAGAAGCGTACCTGCACGCGTCAGGACCTACGGGAAGCCTTTGCTATACTCGCTCAGCGCGCGGAAGTAGCTCAGTGGTAGAGCGCCTCCTTGCCAAGGAGGAGGTCGCGAGTTCGACCCTCGTCTTCCGCTCCACCCTTCCCCAGCCGCGGTCCATCCTTGACCGGGCGCGCGCGACGGGTCTACGGTCAGCAACAGCCGAAGTGGCGGAATTGGCAGACGCGACGGTCTCAAACACCGTTGGGCGCTAAGCCCGTGCCGGTTCGAGTCCGGCCTTCGGCACCAGCCTCACGCACCCGCGCTCTGCCGAGTGGTGTAACGGTAGCACACGGGCCTTTGGAGCCTTTGGTCGGGGTTCGAATCCCTGCTCGGCAGCCACCCCTCTACCCTCAAAGTCTCGTCTGGACGCGCTCCGACTCCAGTTCGCGGAGAGCGTGGCGGCCGACCCAGCTCGGCGCCCGCGCCGGGTCGGCCGCGAGCCGGGCGGCGACGTCGCGGGCGGCGTCGTTCAGCGTGCGGTTCCGTTTCCCGATCGCACGCAGGGCCATGTCCACGGACTTCTTCACGTAGAGCCGTTCGTCCTGGGCGCCGTGTTCGATCCATTTCAGGGCGTCCACGAAACGCTGGTCCTCCGCTTCCTTGTCGTGGCCACTGAGCCCCCAGAGCAGCGCGAAGGCGGCGCGCTTCTTGAACTCGCCCCGCGCCCTGGCCCACTTCGGCACCGTGCCCCAGGCGTGACGCGTGCGATCGAACAGGTGAAAGCAGGCGGTGTCGCAGATGGCCCAGCTGTCGAAGTCAGCAGCCCACGCATCCATCTGCGCGCTTGTCGTGGCCGAGGGCTCGGCGATGAACACAGCGACCGTTCGAGCCTCGTACCAGCCTGAATCCCATAGCGAGAGCGCGAGGTCATGGTCCTTTCCGATCTGCTTCGCGTAGCTCTTCATGTCGCGCATCGCGAGCCCGAAGGCACGCTCGTTGGGGATGCCGTAGCGCAACATCCCTTCGCGGGCCTCTTCCGAGCTGTATTCCCGGAGCCAGGCCAGTACCGATTCTGAACTGTGGCTCATGCCATCGCCCCTTCAACTCGGCTCGCCATCATCGTTCTCCCACTCGTAGCCGCTTCCGCAATCAATGCAGGTCGAACTCCACGTGCAGGTCCGCCACGGAGCGGATGCTGCCGTCGCGCTTGCGGGCCTTGATGACATCCATCTGTTCATTCGAGAGTCGCGGCGACTTCATGACCCTCAGCAGCTCCTGGGCTCCGACGACCGCCTCCCGCCGGGCCAGCTGGTAGCCGATGCAGAAGTGCCGGCCAAGACCGAAGCCGAGGTGGCCGAAGAGTCCGTCCCGGAAGTAGCCGGCGCGCAGGTCCCGTTCGGAGTAGAGGTCGCCGCGGAACGGGTCGAAGGTATCGGGGTCGTCGAAGACGGTCTCGTCGCGGTTGCCCGAGGCCAACCAGCACCGCACGACGGCCCCGTACGGGATCTCGACGCCCGCCAGCTCGACGTCACGCGTGGCGCCCCGGTCCTCACGGTGCACGGGCGGGGAGTGGCGCATCGTCTCGCTGAAGTACGCATCCAGGAGGGAGTGGTCGGCCTCGAGCCGGGCGACCAGCTCGGGCTCCTGGAGCACGTTCCACCACATGTTTCCCATGGCCTTGTCCGTCGTTTCTCCGCCGCCCGAGAGGAGAAGCGAGACAAAGGTCTTGAGCGCCGGGTCGGGAACCCCTTCGCGGATGAGTCGCGAGGTCAGGTCGTCGCCGAGGTTGCGGCGCCGCACTTCGAGGAACGGCGTCATGTACTCCTCGTACTCGGCGCGGGCCTCCAGGGCGACGGCGCGGGTGTCGTCGGCCCAGCCCATCCCCATCATGAACTGGCGGTACCAGCGCTGGAACAGGGCGAAGTCCTCCATGGGCAGGCCTAGCATCGCCATGATCACGCGGATCGGGAGCTGGCTCGTGAACTCCTGCGTGAGGTTGACCTCGCGCCGGTCGGCGAAGCCCTCAACCAGCGAACGGGCCACATCCCGGACGATGGGGGTGAAGGCGTCGAGTTTCCGGCCAACGAGCGCGTCGCCAACGAGGTTGCGCTGGGCCGCATGCTCGGCGCCGCCGAGGCTCAGCATCGTCGGACCGAGCACGCCGTCGGTCTCGTAGCTGTGGGGCCGGGTGCCGAAGGCCTCCTCGTCGCGGAACACCTCGACGAGGTCCCAGTACCGGGTGACGTGCCACTGGTTGTGCAGACGGTCGTGGTAGACGGGGTGGTGGTTCCGGAGGCGTCGGTAGAGCGGGTGCGGATCTTGCAGGAAGCCCGGCGAGTCGAACTCACTCGCGTCGATGATGCTGTCGTCGGGTTTCGACTGCGCGGTCGAAGGCGTGGTGAGCGACATGGGTGTCCCCCGTCCGGGCTCCGGTTCTCCGCATAGTGTGCGCCATCCGGGAGTGCGCCGGGCGAGCCCGGCCTGCTGTCCTCCTGCCTGGAAGTCAGGACCGTCCAGTAGCACTCCCCTGGGGGCATAGAATGGGCTACAGCGGTTCCACCAGGAAAAGCCTGTCCGAGCGGCAGCGAACCAGGAGGAGGGAGGCCTGCGCCATGTCCACACAGTCAGCACACGACCTGAAGATGTTGAACGCCGAGATGGCGTGCCCGGTGCAGGTGGAGGACGTCGACCTCTTCGCCCCCGGGTCACAGGAGCACTGGTACGAGGCGTACTCCCTGCTCCACGAGCAGGCGCCGGTCCTGAAAATTCCCGGAGGCGGGAAGCTGCCCGGCACGGACGCTTATGTCATAACCAAATACGCGGACATCTCCCGCATCATCCGGGACCCCGAGACGTTCCCTCCGTCTGATCTGCGGCAGGCGAGCGACGAGGCTGCGGAGATCTTCCGCGAGACGGGCTACGGGGCGCCGGCTGATGCGCGGCAGTCGCTACGCCCCGACCTTGAGTCGCACAAACAACACCGCCTGCAGCTCACCGATCCGTGGGTCGGCCCGGTGGGCGCCGAGCAACACGCGGACATGATCCAGTCCCAGGTCGAAACGCTTCTCGACGGCTGGGATAGCCGAACCGAGGCCGAGCTGGTCCGGGAGTTCGCGCAGCCGCTCCCACAGCGCGTGATCACGACGATCCTCGGGCTCCCGCTCGAGGACATGCCGAAGCTCAAGGCGTTTGAAGAAGCGCAGGTGCGGCGCTTCGTCTACTTCATCAACCACAGGGATGAGCTCCCGCCCGCCGAGGAGATCGAGAACGCGCAGGCCCTCGTGGAGTTCCAGCAGTACCTCAAGGAGCAGGCGGACGAGAAGCGGCGCAATCCCGGGAACGACATGCTCTCGTTCCTGACCCAGGTGGAGTACGAGGGACGCAAGCTGACGGACGGCGAGATCGTGTCCGTCGCATTCGGGATGCACATCGGTGGCAACGAGACGACGCAGTTCGCGTTGACGTCGGAATGGCTGCTCCTCGCCCAGACACCCGCCATCTGGGCAGAGCTCAAGCGCGACCGAAGCAAGGTGCGCTTCTTCGTGGAAGAGGCCCTGCGCGTGTACGCGCCGACCCAGGGCAGCTCGAGCCGCCTGGCCGCGCGGGATGTCGAGTTCCAGGGCATGACGATTCCGGCAGGCTCCTTGCTGCACGTTCGCTACGGCGCCGGAAACAGGGACGAGGACACCTTCCCGCAGGCCGACAGCATCGACCTCGCTCGCCCCAACCCTGGCCGCCATCTCACGTTCTCGCAGGGCCCCCGGAACTGCCCGGGAGCGGGGCTCTCCCGGCTGGAGCAGAACATCGCGGTGAACGCCTGGCTCGATCGCTTCGAGTCGATTGGACTGGCGGACGGGAAGAACACCTTCAAGCATCTTCCCGGCCGGATGTTCGGGCTTCTTGAACTGAACGTTACGTTCGAGCCAGCGGCCAGCTGAACGCCGCCGCCCTCTGAAGGCTCAGAAGACGGCGACGGGATTGACGGCGCTGCCGGTGCCGCCTTCGAGGCGGAGGGGCTGGATGCTGAGGAAGAACTCCCAGCGGTTGAGGCGTTCGCAGGTCTGAGCGAGGGCTTCGAGGTCGCAGTTGTCGATGAGGTGGAGGCCCATGGCGACGATGGCGATGAAGTGAACGGGCACGGGCAGGGCCTCGTAACCGGGAGAGCCCGACTCCTGGGCGTTGTCGGCCCCGATGACCGCGACCTCGCGCTCGTGCAGCCAGGGGAGGGAGCCGACGTGCCAGCCGCCCGAGGAGCCCGGAGCGTCCGTCTCCTCGCGCTGGCGGCGGCCCTTGCCGGTGCGGAGGAGGACGATGTCCCCGGTTCCGATACGCACGCCCTGACGCTCTTCGGCGGCCTCAAGGTGCTCGGGGAAGACGCCCTCGCCGGGGTCGAGCCAGGGACGACCGTCGAGGGCCGGGATATCCATGAGGACGCCACGCGTGACGATGCCGTCTCCAAGGGCCGTTACGGCGTACTCCTCGGCGCCCTTCTGGGCAGTGACCAGATCGGCGGGTTTGCCGTTGTACATCTTGCCGTCCCAGAAGATGTGGCTGAGGCCATCGAGGTGAGTGATGGTGGCGCCGTGGAAGGCGAAGCTCATGACCTCCAGGGCAGAGCCGCCGCGCCCGAATTCGAGGGGGTCCTTGCCACTGGCGACCATGTAGCGCTGGGGCACGCCGAACATGTGGTCCGGGCGGGGGGTGGTCTCGATGTCCCAGGCGCAGGAGACGGCGACGCCCTCGCGGATGAGGGCTCCGGCCGCGCGGCGCTTTTCGGGCGTGATGTAGTTGAGGGCGCCGAGCTGGTCGTCGGGGCCCCAGCGGCCCCAGTTGGAGAGCGAGTCGAAGTAGCCGAGCACCTCCGACTGGGTAGGGGGATTCTCCTGGCTGGCCACGCGGTCCTCCTCTCAGAGGGAGTGGCGGCAGCGTACCCCTTCCGCAGGCGGCAGGTGGAGACGGATTTGCCCCTCGCGGCGATAACCGCTCGACTGCGAACAGCTGCTTCCGGTCCAGAAAGTTAGAACTGGCGGTAGGCGCGGTGGCGCATGACGATGCTCTGGATGATGCCGAGGCCGAGGAAGAGGGTGAGGAGGGAGCTTCCGCCCTGGCTCACGAAGGGCAAGGGGAGGCCGGTGACAGGGAAGATGCTGAGGTTGACGGCGATGTTGATGTAGGCCTGCATGAGAATCGTGATCACGATGCCCGCGGCTATGAGCTGACCGGGAATGTCGCCCGCGATCTGGGCGGCGCGGATCCCTCGCATCAATAAGAGGATGAAGAGGGCGAAGAGGGCCATCGCGCCGGCGAAACCGAGCTCCTCGCCGAGGACGCTGAAGATGAAGTCCTTGGTCTTCACCTTGAGGAAGTCGAGCTGGGTCTGTTCCCCGTTTGTGAGGCCCTTTCCGAAGAGCTGTCCCGAGCCGACGGCGATCTGCGACTGGATCGGGTTGTAGCCGGCATCGAGCGGATCCTCCTCCGCATCGAAGAGCACGGAGATACGTTCGATCTGGTAGTCGGCCACGGTGAAGGTCCAGAGGAAGGGGAGGACGGCGAGGAAGACGGCGCCGAAGAAGAGCATGTGGCGGCGCTGGATGCCGGCAACCACGACCATCCCGAGCCAGATGGCCGCGAAGATGATGGTCGTGCCGAGGTCGGGCTGGATGAAGACGAGCAGCAGGACGGGCGCGGTGATGGCAAGCGAGCCGCCGAGCACGCGCAGATCCCGGGCGTCCCCGCCCTGCTCGCTGAGGAAGCGGGCGAGCAGGAGGATGGTGGCGATCTTGGCGAACTCGGAGGGCTGGAACTGGATCGGGCCGAGGGCGAACCAGCGCGTCGAGCCGAAGTCCGTCTGGCCGATGGGGATAAGGACGAGCAGAAGCAGGATGGCGGCGCCGTAGAGCCACCAGGCGTAGTGCAGGAGCACGTGGTAGTCGAAGCGCGAAATGATGAACATCGCGCCGATGGCGATGAGGGCGAAGAGGCCCTGCCGGACGACGGGATTCTCAAGGCTCGCGGTGGGGCCGTCGTAGGACCCGAGGCTGCCGCTGTAGATGAGCACGAGGCCGTAGCCGACGAGCGCGAGCGCGGTCAGGGCAAGGATCGCATCGAAGCGGTCCCAGGCGCGGAGCGACCCTTGGACCCCGAACCGGCTCATGGTTCCACGTTCTCCAGGAAGTAGCCCATGATGTCGGCGGCGGTGGGCGCGGCCTTGGTGCCGCCCACCCCGAGGTCGTAGAAGACAGTCACGACGACCTGGGGGTTGTGGTAGGGCGCGAAGCCGGTGAACCAGGCGCGATCCTTGGTCTCGCCGTCCTCGGGGTCGATGAACTCGGCGGTTCCGGTCTTGCCGGCGACGAGCGTGTCGGGAAGGGCCGCGAGGCGGGCGGCGCCGTCGATGACGGACTGGCGCATCCCCTGGCGAATGACGGCGAGATGCTCCTCGTCGACCGGGACCCGCTCTCGCGATGGCTCGGTGGTCGAGAGGAGCGTGCCATCGGGGCCGAGGATCTGCCGCGTCACATAGGGCTCAAGGAGGTAGCCGCCGTTGGCGATGGCGGCGGTGGCGACGGCGATCTGCAGGGGCGTGGCGGTGACGTCGCCCTGGCCGATACCCATGAAGCAGGTGTCGGCGAGATACCAGTCGCGGTCCTCGGGATTGAAGAGGGGACCGCTGCGGACACGGCGCTTCCACTCGGGGCTGGGGATGACGCCGGGGGACTCCGTGCTGGCGATATCGAGACCGGTGACCTGGCCAAGGCCGAAGCTGCGGGCGTAGTAGCCGAGGACGATGGCCGACTGCTCGGTGTTCGACCCGAGTCCCGCGATTCCCTCCTGGGGAATCCCGCAGGAGGCCATGTAGAAGTAGATGTTGGACGACCAGGAGATGGCCTCGACGAGGTCGATATCGCCATGGACGCGCCAGTCGTAGAAGTAGTAGGGCTGACCGTCTTCGCCGATGAACTCGAGCACGCTGCTGTCGACGTCGCGCCGCGTATAACGGGTGACGTTGCCCTCCTGGAGGGCGGCAGCGGCGGTGATGATCTTGAAGGTCGAGCCGGGAGCGATGGGACTAAGGGCTTGGTGGAGGAGGGGAATGCGGGGGTCGTTCAGGAGGGCCTGGTATTCCTCAGCCGGATCGGGCAGGGAGAAGATGTTGTTGTCGTAAGTGGGGACCGACACGATGGCGTAGATCTCGCCGGTGACGGGGCTCATGACGACGGCGGCGGCGGTGGTGGCTTCGCCCATCGTGTTGATAAGGAGCTCGTACACGTAGCGCTGCAGATCGGAGTCGATCGAGAGGAGGATGCCACGGCCCCCCTCGGGGTCCGTGCGCTCGATGGTGGTGATGAGGTCGCCCTGGGCGTCGACCTCGGTGATGGACGTGCCCGGGGTCCCGCGCAGGGCGGACTCGTAGCGGGCCTCGACGCCGACCTTGCCGACGACCTCGTTGTAGGAGTAGCCGTCGTTCTGGAGCACGCGCCACTCGTCGGGCGACTGGGGACCGACGTACCCGAGGATGTGGCTGAACTCCGGACCCCCCGGATAGACCCGCCGCGGCTCGACGGAGAGGGTGACGCCGGGAAGGTCGGCGGCGACCTGCTCGAGCATGAGCGCGGTCTCCCGGTCGAGGGCGCGGGCGATGGGGAGGGGGAGGTCGCGCTGGCCGCGCTCCTCGGCGGCAGTCACGGCCTCCTCGATCTGGAGGGCGGGGATGCCCAGCAGGTCCTCGAGGTACAGGTAGAGGCGATAGCGGCTTGCGGGCTCCTCGGGGAGGAAGCCGGGCGTGATGAGCGCGGTAAAGGAGCCGCTGTTCTGAACGAGGGGCTGCCCGTTGCGGTCGAAGATGAGGCCGCGGGTGGGGGAAACGCTCTCGACGATGATGCGGTTGAGCTCGGAACGCTCCGCGTAGTCGGCGCCGTCGACGAGCTGCATCTGGACGAGGCGGGCGCCAAGGACAAGGAAGAGGACGACAACGGCGATGCGCAGGACGCCCACGTTGCCGTGGGGGCGGTTGCGGCTCAGGCCAGGGTCGACGCGGCGGTCGCCGATGACGCTCACGGCTCAAACCCTGCCTGCTCGAGATCGAGGGAGCGTACCGGCCAGCCGACCCACCGGCAGAGGGCGTAGACGACCGAAACGACGGCCGCGTCAAGCACGAGGCCGGTGAGAAGGATGTCGGTCACGAGGGGGCCGACGGCCAGGCTGGCGCCGGACGTCATGGCCACGGCCGAGAAGACGGCCCGTGCCCAGATGCCGGCGGCGATCACCATGACGAGCACGAGGGCGTACGGGGTCTGGGGGATTTCCCGGTGGCGCTGGATCCAGGCGGCGCAGGGCAGAAGGGGCAGGTAGGCCATCACGAGCCACTCGAACTCAACATTCGTGGAAAAGCCGAGGAAGAGGACGAGGATGGGGAGACCAATCATGACGGCGTGAGGGCCGGCGAACACCGCCAGCAGCAGAAGCACGACGATCGGAAGCTCGACGACGGCGCCAACGAGGGGAAAGAGGGGCGCGATCGCGACCTGAGCGAGCACGGTCGCCAGCAAGAGCACGACCGTCAGCAGATTGCGCATCACTCATCCACCTGGAAGCGGGCCGGCGTGAAGCTCGTCATGACGAGGACGGTGCGGGTGGTTGAGATGCGGACTGTGGTCTGGAGGCGGACGGTGGGGAAGGGATCCTGCGTGTCGCCGAGGATGTCGGTCACCTCGCCGATCGGGATGTCCGGCGGATAGGTCCCCCCGAGGCCAGAGGTGACGATGGTGTCACCGATGTTCACGTCGCCCTCCACCAGCTCGAAGTTGAGGGCGCCGCCATTCCCCTTCGCGATGCCGTCGGCGGGGCTTCCCCGGACCTGGGCGGCGACGCTGCTGCGGCTATCGGTGAGGAGGCGAACGAACGAGCTCGATGGGAGGGCTTCGGTCACCGTCCCGATGAGCGTTCCCTGCACGGAGAGGACGGGATTGCCCTCGACCACGCCGTGATTGGTCCCGCGATCGATGCGAAGCTCGCGCGTGAGAGGCCCTTGGATGCGGCTGAGGACACCCGCGGCGAGCCGCTCGGCTGAGGGGTCCGCCGTGACGACGCCCAGGGCCTCCTCGAGCTCGGCCAGCCGAAGGCTGTCGGCGCGCAGGGCGGCGTTCTGGTTGCGCAGGGTCTCGTTCTCACTGAGGAGGCGGCGGTTTTCTTCCTGCAGCCGGTCGACGCTGCCGACATCGCTGAAGAAGCTGGCGACGGGACTGAAGACCGAAGAGCTCCCCTCTTCGAGGGGGCCGGTAGCGCGCAGGAAGACATCCTGGACGGGATCGAGCAGGCCGGCGCGCCCCACGACCGCCAGCAGAACGGCAAGGGCGACCATGGCCCCGACCCAGTAGCTGTACCGACTGAAGATCAGCATGCGGCGACCGTTTCGAGGCTACCGCCGCGCCCTTCCCGAGTCGAA
>VXRS01000133.1:15607-18817 GCA_009838385.1 Dehalococcoidia bacterium
GAACCGGCGAGGGCATCGCGCAGCTCGATGGTGCTGACATCGACGGCTTTGGGAAGGCCCGTCGCCTGGTCGCGGCCACGGAGGGTCACGGACTCCTCGGTGTCGAGCGGCGAGGCGGAGCCCGCGAGCTTCTTCACCTCCTCGGCGGTGCGCTCCCCGATGAGGAGGTTATGCACCTGGCGGGCATAGGCGACGATGCTGCGGTCCATCTCGTCGCCAGCGACGCGGATGGAGCGGCTGACGACCATGCCGCCGAGGGAGATGACGGCGACCTCGGTCGTGCCGCCGCCGATGTCGACGACCATGCACCCGGACGCCTCCATGACGGGGAGTCCGGAGCCAATGGCGGCGGCGAGAGGCTCCTCGATGAGGAAGCACGAGCGGGCGCCGGCGCTGAGCGCAGCGTCGTGGACGGCTCGCTTCTCGACCTCGGTTACGCCGCTGGGAATGCCGATGACGACGCGGGGCTGGGCGAGGAACGAACGGTCCTGAACGGCGCGGATGAAGTAGCTGAGCATCCGCTCCGTGACCTCAAAGTCGGAGATGACGCCGTCGCGCAGGGGGCGGACGGCGACGATGTTGGCGGGGGTCCGGCCGACCATGCGCTGCGCCTCCTCGCCGATGGCGAGAATGCGCTTGGAGGTGCGGTCGATGGCGACAATCGAGGGCTCGATGATGACGATGCCCCGCCCCCGGACCATGACGAGCGTGTTCGCCGTCCCCAGGTCGATAGCGATGTCGTGGGACAGGAAACCGAAGAGGCGCGAGAAGGGGCCGAGCATTGCCAAAGGGGACCGGTCCTATCGCAGGCGAGGCCTGCGTTCGCGAGTTAAGAGCCTGAGATCAGTATAGGGCAGCGGGTCCAGCGCACCGGTGGCGCCTGAGCGTCAGGAAACGGTGGCTAGCCCCTCGACGTGGACAAAGAGAAAGAGCGCCTCATCGTGGCGGGCCCAGGCGCGCCAGCCGGCGGCGATCCGCTCAAGGTCGTCGCGGGTGGCGAGGCCGTAGGCAAGCGCCTGCTCGGCAAGGGCGGAAGTGGTCACGCGTTCGGCCCAGGAATCGCCCCAGTTCAGCACCTCGGCGGAATCGCGCATCATCGCCACGGTGGTCGTGACGTCGACCTGGTCGAGGCCGGCGCGAGCGAACCATGAGGGGATGCGGCGGCCGGCGTTGGCGTCGGCGCCGTTGCGCCGGACGACCTCGGTGTAGAGGGCGCGCCACTCCTCGATGCCCTCGGTGCGGGGGTGGCAGATCATGGTCTGGTAGTCGGAGTCGCGGGCGGCGACGAAACCGCCGGGGCGCACGACACGACGCATCTCGCGGAGGGCGGCTGCGGGATCGGCGAGGTGCTGCATGAGCTGGTGGGCGTAGGCGACGTCGAACGAGGCGTCCTCACAGGGGAGGGCGTAGACGCTACCTTCCTCGAAGCTGAGGTTGGGCGTATCCCCCGTGAGCTCGCGTGCGGTCGCGAGGACGGAGGGCTCGGTATCGATGCCAACGACCTGGCCAGGCTCCACGTACTTCACGAGCCCCGCGGTGATCGAGCCGGGGCCGCAGCCCACGTCGAGCAGGCGCATCCCCGGGCGCAGTCTGGGGATGAGGAAGGCAGCGGCTTCCTCGGCCGTCCGGCGGCTGTGCTGGGACACGACGGATGCGTGGTGGCCATGCGTGTAGGTGTCGCGGGGCCCGGCGTCGCTCATCGTCGCGCCATTGTCGCGGGTTGGGGGCTTCGGGTCAGGCCTCGCCGGCGTCCGCCTCGCGCTCCTCGCGGAACCGATCGAGGGCAGGCGAGCCCTCTTCGAGGACGACGAGGTACTGCTCCTCGCTGAGGAGCAACGTGCCGAGCTTCTCGGCACGGGTGAGCTTGCTCCCTCCAGGGTCGGCGCCGGTCACGAGGAAGTCGGTCTTCTTCGAGACCGAACCGGTCACGGAGGCGCCGGCGTCCTTGGCGCGGGCTTCGGCGTCGCCGCGCGTCATCGAATCGAGCTTGCCGGTAATGACGACGGAGAGCCCGGTGAGCAGGTCGCTGGCCGGTTCGACGACGTCCCCGGCCATGTTCACGCCCGCCTCGCGCAGCCGGCGAACGATGTCGCGGTTCAGGTCGCGCTCAGCCCAGCGGGCGATGCTGTGGGCGACGACGGGGCCGATCCCCTCGACCTCCTGGAGGGCCTCCTCGCCCGCATCAAGGACGGCTTCGAGGTCGCCGAAGCGCTCGGCGAGGAGGCGGGCGGTCTCGGAGCCCGTGTGACGGATGCCGAGGGCGAAGATGAGGTTGGGGAGGGGGCGTTCCTTGCTCAGCCGGATGCCCTCGATGAGATTGGCGGCGTTCTTCGGACCGAAGCCGCGGTCCTCGACGCGGAGCCGGGCCAGCTCGGCGACGCCGGGCTCGACACCGTCTTCCTGCCACGAGGCAACGCGCCTCAGGTTCTCCTCCCGCTCGCGCCAGGCGGCGATGCTGCGCGCGACGATCGGTCCTACGCCTTCGGCTTCCTGCAACGCCTCCTGGTCTGCTTCGAGGACGGCGCCGACGCTACCGAAGTGCTGGACGAGCGTCGCAGCGCTCCTCTCGCCGATCGTCTGGGGCAGGGTGAGCGAGGCGAGTTGGTCGGCAGTCAGGTCGTAGATATCGGCGACATCGTCGACAAGCCCTCTGCGGAAGAGGACGTAGGAGAGGCGTTCGCCCAGCCCCTCGATGTCCATGGCGCCACGCGAGGCGAAGTGCTCGACGAGGCGAACCTGCTGCTGCGGGCATGCCAGGTTGGGACAGTACGAGTCGGCGGCATCCTCCTCACGCTCGATCCCGGCGTCGCAGGCGGGGCAGATGTCGGGCATGGCGAATACGCGCTCGCTGCCGTCGCGCAGGCTGACGACGGGCGCGACGACCTGGGGGATGACGTCGCCGGCGCGCTGGACGATGACGGTGTCGCCGATCCGGACGTCCTTGCGGTGGATGTCCTGCTCGTTGTGGAGCGTGGCCATGCGAATGCGCGCCCCGCCGACGATGACCGGCTCCAGAACCGCGAAGGGGTTGAGGGCGCCCGTGCGGCCGACGTTGACGGCGATGTCGAGCAGCTTCGTTGTGCGCTGCTGGGGCGGAAACTTGAAGGCGACCGACCAGCGGGGCTCACGGCCGACGACACCGAGGCGATCCCACTCCTCCGTGTCGTCGATCTTGATGACGACGCCGTCGATGTCGTAGTCGAGGCGCTC
>VXRS01000291.1:0-12966 GCA_009838385.1 Dehalococcoidia bacterium
GCGCGTTCCGTTGTTTTTTACTACCCCCCCGCCCCGCGCCGCGGGCGGGTTGTCGGGGGGCTCTGATAACACGCCGCCGCCCGGGGGGGGGGGCCCTTCTGTGCTGGACGAGCGCCCCGGGGCGCCCGGAAGTCGGAGCGACTAGGACCGGTCGAGCCACATGGACTCGCGACGGAGGCCGTAGGCGTTGAGCCAGTCGTTGAGGCCGAAGTCCCGCATCCGGGAGCTGAAGCCGTAGTACGACACGGAGCTGATGGGGAGGCCCCAGTTGCACCAGTGGTTGTCCAGGATCCAGCGCTGGACATCCGTGAGGATCTCGGCGCGGGCCTCGACGTCGGTCTCCGCCTCCTGGGCCTCCAGCATGCCGATGAGGGTGACCGAATCCTCGGCGATCTCCTTGCGGGGTGAGTCGGCACGGTGGTTGAAGGCGACGTACCCGTAGACACGGGGGTCGTAGTTGATGAGGTGGCTGTCGTTCGGAAGGCCAGTGGTACCGCCGCTGTCGCCGGTACCGTAGCTGAGGATATCCCAGTCCTTCACATCCTGGCTCTGGTCGTTCGCGCGAGCCGCCCAGCTGTTGATGTCGACAGCCTCGACCTCGGTCTCGATGCCGAGCGAGGTGGCGATCGACTGAGCGACATAGTCGCTGATCTCATGCTGCAGAGGCGGGCCGGTGTACTGGAAGACCTTGAGCTTCTCGATGGGGTGGATGAAGTCCGCCGCCGCCCAGAGGGCGCGGGCCTCTTCCGGGTCGTGACGGTACCAGGTGGCCAGCTCCTGCTGGCTCAGCTTCTGGTAGTGGGGCAGGAGGTCGGAAATCGGGGCGGCCAGCTGGCCACCGAGTGGGCGAATGGCCTCGATGAAGCCCTGGTAGTCGAACGCCTTCTGCAGCGCCTGGCGGGAGCGCTTGTCGTGGAACTTGCCCCCGTCCATGCCCTGGGAGGAGCGCCCGCCGGCAGGCACCTCGTACACCGTCACATGGTCCTGGCCCTCGAACTCGGGAAGCTCCAGCGGGTCGACAGCCGCGAACACGTCGAGGTCGCCGGCCAGGAAGGCGGCCTTCGCGCCCACCTGGTCGGGGATGATTCGCGTCTGCCATTCGTCGATGTAGGGCCCGTCCTCGACGAAGCCGTCGTCGGCGGGGGTGTGCTTGTGGTAGTCGGCCCAGCGCTCCAGCCGGGTGCCCGTCGCGTTTCGCTCGACAAGCCTGTAGGGGCCGCTCGTCGTGCCTTCGGGCAGGTCGTGGATGCTGTACATGTCCTCGGTCGTGCCGTCGGGCAGCTCGACCGCACTCTCGAACTTGCCGTGTTCCTCGATCATGCGGGGGTTGAGGAACGAGTAGTAGTGGCGCGCACGGTAGACGGTCGCGTCGGCGTTGGGGCGGCTCCAGTGCTCGACAATCGTGCTCTCGTCCGCGGCCTCGAACTCGTCCACGAAGTCGAACCCGGAGCTGGTGACGTGCGTACCACCCAGGGCCAGATACAGCTTGGGGAGGCGACCGAAGCTAAAGGCCACAGCCTCCGAGGTCACGGGGTCGCCGTTGTGGAACTGCATGCCCGGGCGGAGGCTCCACACGAGGGTCGTGGGGTCCACCTGCTCGAAGCCGGTCATGCCATCCATCGCGAAGAGGTTCTTCGTCGGCTGGTAGGTGTACGGCTGGGTCATGGTGGCATGGGTCACTTCGGTGTTGAGCACGTGGAAGATGCCCGGGTCCATACCGGCGTCCTCCCCGGTCTTCCACAACCTCAGCGTGCCACCGTGCTTGTCGGCCTCGGGTTCGGCCTGCGCGGCGGCTTCGGTGGCTGCGGCAGCCTCGGTGGCGGCAGCGGCCTGCTCCTCGGCAGCGGCCTCGGTGGCAGCAGCGGCAGCCTGCGTGGCCGCGGCGGCCTGGGTGGCCGCGGGCGCAGCCGCGTCGTCATCGTCATCGTCGCCGCAACCCGCGAGGATTGCGGCGGAGCCGGCCGCGGCGACGCCACTGCCAACAAGGAAACTGCGACGGCTCAGCGGCCGCCGGCGGAGTCTCTGCCAATAGTTCTCGTTATCACGCACGGAAACCGATCCCTCCCCAAATTTGGGGTTGGCTCAGTATACCGTCAGGCACCCTTAGGTAGGGGGACAAGAGGAAGGCCCGCCCCGGGGGGCGGGCCTTCCTGTGCTGGTCGAGCGCCGGGAGGCGCCCGGTGGTCAGAAGGACTAGGACTGATCGAGCCACATGGACTCGCGGCGCCGGTCGTAGAAGTTCAACCAGTCCGCGATGCCCTGGTCCTGCAGCCTCGAGCTGAAGCCGTAGTAGGAGACCGTGCTGTTGGGCAGCTTCCAGTTGCACCAGTGATTGTCGAGGATCCAGCGCTGGACCTCGGTGAGCAGCTCGGCCCGGGCCTCGACGTCCGTCTCGGCCTCCTGGGCGTTCAGCATTTCGGAGATCGTGACCGAGCCCTCGGCGATCTCCTTGCGTGGCGACTCCGCGTAGTGGTTGAAGGCGTTGAAGCCGTAGGCTCGCGGGTCGTAGTGGATGAGGTGGGTGTCGTTGGGCACGCCCGTCGTCCCACCGCTGGTGCCGGTACCGTAGCTGAGGATCTCCCAGTCCTTGACCGGCTCGTCGCGGTTGACGGCGCGAGCCGCCCAGGTGTTGACGTCGACGGCTTCGACTTCAGTCTCGATGTCGAGCGCCTTCGCCAGGGTCTGCGCCATGAAGTCGCTGATCTCGTGCATCAGCGGATCTCCGGTCGACTGGAAGACCTTGATCTTGTCGACGGGCACCTCGAAGTCGGCAGCCGCCCAGAGGGCGCGGGCTTCCTGCGGGTCGTAGCGAAGCCACTGCTTGAGATCCTCCTGGCCCAGCTTCTGGTAGGCCGCGAGGAGGTCGGAGATGGGAGCAGCGTAGGCGCCGCCGAGAGGGCGGATGGCCGCGATGAAGCCCTCGTAGTCGAAGGCCTTCTGCAGTGCCTGCCGCGAGCGCTTGTCGTGGAACTTGCCGCCATCCATGCCCTGCCCGGCAAAGCCGCCGGCAGGCAACTCGACGATTTTGACATGGTCCTGACCGTCGAACTCGGGAAGCTCAAGCGGGTCCACGCCGGCGTAGACATCAAGGTCGCCTGCAAGGAAGGCGGCCTTGGCGGCCACGTTGTCGGGGATGATGCGCGTCTCCCAGGCGTCGATGTAGGGGCCGTCCTCGACGAAGCCATCGTCCGCCGGGCTGTGCTTGTGGTAGTCGGGCCAGCGCTCCACGCGCGTGCCGGTCGTGTCCCGCTTCGTGAGGGTGTAGGGACCGCTTCCGGAACCGGGGGGAAGCGTCTGGATGCTGTAGATGTCCTCGATCGTCCCATCGGGATGCTCGTAGGAGCCCTCGAACTTGCCGTGCTCATCGACCATGCGGGGGTTGATGAACGAGTAGTAGTGACGGGCCCGGTACACCGGCGCGTCCGCGTTGGGGCGGTTCCAGTGCTCCGTAACCGTCAGCTCGTCGGAGGGTTCGAAGCTGTCGACGAAGACGAAGCCGGTTCGCGTGGTGTGCGTCCCATCCAGCGCGCGGTACAGCTTCTCCAGGCGGCCGAAGCTGAAGGCCACGGCCTCGGAGTCGACGGCATCGCCGTTGTGGAACTTCATGCCGGGGCGGATGCTCCACACGAAGGTCGTCGGATCGACCTGCTCGAAGCCCACCATGCCGTCCATCGCGAACAGGTTCTTGGTGGGCTGGTAGGTGTAGGGCTGAGTCAACGTCGAGTACAGAACCTCGGTGTTGGCAACGTGGAACACGCCGGGGTCGAGACCCGCGTCCTCCTCTGTCTTCCACATCTTGAGGGTGCCGCCGCGCTTGTGGGAGTCGTCCGCCGCAGCAGCGGCAGCCTCGGTGGCGGCAGCCGTCGCAGCGGCGGCGGCTTCGGTCGCGGCGGCCTCAGTCGCGGCGGCTGCCTGCTCATCGGCAGCAGCCTCGGTCGCGGCGGCGGCGGCCTGGGTGGCGGCCGCTGCGGGCTCGTCATCATCGTCGTCGTCGCCGCAACCCGCGAGGATGGCGGCGGAGCCAGCCGCAGCCACGCTGCTGCCGACAAGGAAACTGCGCCGGCTCACCGGCCGGCGGCGGAGCCTCTGCCAATAGTTCTCGTTATCGCGCACTCAGATACCCCTCCCCAGGAATTTGGGATTGGCACAGTATACGCACCGGCGCAAGGGGGTAGAGGGCAAAAGGAAGGGCCCGCCCAAATGGGCGGGCCCTCTGCTGGCCAGTCGGGCGTTCAAGGAGCGCCAACTGGAAAGAACGATTAGCCCTTCTGGAGCCACATGGACTCGCGGCGCCGGTCGTAGAAGTTGAGCCAGTCCGCGACTCCCTGGTCCTGCAGCCTCGCGCTGAAGCCGTAGTAGGACACGGAGCTGATGGGGAGACCCCAGTTGCACCAGTGGTTGTCCAGGATCCAGCTCTGGAGCTCGGTGAGGAGGACAGCACGGGCCTCGGGATCGGTCTCGGCTTCCTGGGCGTTCAACATGTCGATGATCGTCGCGGAACCCTCGGCAATCTCGGGGCGCGGCGACTCGAGGTAATGGTTGAACGCATTGAAGCCGTAGGCGCGCGGGTCGTAATGGATGAGGCTGGAGTCGTTGGGGACACCCGTCGTGCCGCCGGCAGCGCCGTCGCCGTAGCTGAGAATCTCCCAGTCCTTGATGTCGGTGCTGCGGTCGACCGCGCGGGCCGCCCAGGAGTTGCCGTCAACAGCCTCGACCTCGGCGGTGATGCCGATGGGTCCGAGCGCCTTCTCCAGCGACTGCGCCATGAAGTCGCTGATCTCGTGCTGCAGGGGCGAGCCCGTCGGCATGAACACCTTGATGTTGTCGACGGGAACGACGAAGTCCGCCGCCTGCCAGAGCGCCTGCGCCTCAGCGGGATCGAAGCGAAGCCACTTCTGGAGGTCCGACTGGCTGAGCTTCTGGTACGCCGGCAGAAGATCAGTAATCGGGGCCGCGTACTTGCCGCCGAGCGGGCGGATGGCGGCAATGAAGCCCTCATAGTCGAAGGCCTTCTGCAGCGCCTGTCGTGCGCGCTTGTCGTGGAACTTGCCGCCGTCCATGCCCTGCGAGGAGCGGCCACCGGCGGGAAGCTCAACGATATTGATGTGATCGAGGCCATCGAACTCGGGAAGCTCCAGCGGGTCGACAGCGGCAAACACGTCAAGGTCGCTCGCCAGGAACGCGGCCTTGGCTGCGGTCTGGTCGGGGATGACGCGCGTCTCCCAGGTGTCGATGTAGGGCCCGTCCTCGACGAAGCCGTCGTCCGCCGGGGTGTGCTTGTGGTAATCCGGCCAGCGCTCGAGGCGGGTTCCGGTGGCATCCCGCTTCACCATCGTGAAGGGGCCGCTGCCCGAGCCGTGCGGGAGCTCCTGCACGCTGTACACGTCCTCGACGGTCCCGTCCGCGTGCTCGTAGGAGCCCTCGAACTTGCCGAACTCATCGACGACGCGAGGGTTCAGGAAGGAGTAGTAGTGGCGCGCGCGGTACACGGGGGCGTCCGCGTTCGGTCGCGCCCAGTGCTCCGTCACGGTCAGGTCGTCGGTCGGCTCGAAGCTGTCGACGAAGGCGAAGCCGGTACGCGTCGTATGCGTCCCGTCCAGCGCCCGGTAGAGCTTCTCCAGGCGGCCAAAGCTGAAGGCCACGGCCTCGGAGTCGACGGGGTCGCCATTGTGGAACTTCATGCCGGGGCGGATGCTCCACACGAAGGTCGTCGGGTCGACCTGCTCGAAGCCGACCATGCCGTCCATGGCAAAGACATTCTTGGTGGGCTGGTAGGTGTAGGGCTGGGTCATCGTGGAGTAGATGACCTCGGTGTTGTTGAGGTGGAACACGCCCGGGTCCAGGCCGGCGTCCTCTTCCGTCTTCCAGAGCTTGAGGGTACCGCCGTGCTTGTCGGGGCCGGCCTCCTCCTGGGCTGCAGCCTGGGTGGCTGCGGCCGCCTCAGTAGCTGCGGCGGCCTGCTCCTCGGCAGCAGCCTCGGTCGCGGCAGCGGCTGCCTGCGTCGCAGCGGCAGCCTGCGTGGCTGCGGGCGCAGCCGCGTCGTCGTCATCGTCATCGTCATCGCCGCAACCCGCGAGGATTGCGGCGGAGCCGGCTGCGGCTACGCCGCTGCCCACAAGGAAGCTACGCCGGGTTAGCGGCCGGCGGCGGAGCCTCTGCCAATAGTTCTCGTTGTCGCGCATACGACATTCCCTCCCCAGATTTGGGATTCGCGGAGTATACGCAAACGCGCCGGGCGCAACAGTAAAGGGCCCACCCTTGCGGGCGGGCCCTTTGCCGTGCTGGTCGAGCGCTCTACGAGCGTCCGGGGTTCGGAACGGTTAGGCCTGGTCGAGCCACATGGACTCGCGGCGCAGACTGTAGCCGTTGAGCCAGTCGGCGCTGCCCTGGTCCTGCAGCCTGGAGCTGAAGCCGAAGTACGAGATGGAGCTGACGGGCAGCCGCCAGTTGCACCAGTGGTTATCGAGGATCCAGCGCTGGAGCTCGGTGAGGAGGACGCCACGGGCCTCGGGGTCCGTCTCCGCCTCCTGAGCGTTCAGCATCTCGATAATCGTGGCCGAGCCCTCGGCGATCTCGGGTCGCGGTGACTCGAGATAGTGGTTGAAGGCGTTGAAGCCGTAGGCGCGCGGGTCGTAGTTGATGAGGAAGCTGTTGTTGGGGATTCCGTCCGTGCCGCTGCGGTCGCCTGTGCCGTAGCTGAGAATCTCCCAGTCCTTGACGTCGGTGCTGCGGTCGACCGCGCGGGCCGCCCACGAGTTGCCGTCAACAGCCTCCACCTCGGTCTCGATGCCGATCGGACCCAGCGCCGTCGCGATGGACTGCGCCAGGAAGTCGCTGATCTCGTGCTGCAGGGGCGCCCCGGTCGACTGGAAGATCTTGATGCTCTCCACCGGTACGACGAAGTCCGCGGCCTGCCAGAGAGCCTGGGCCTCTGCCGGGTCGAAGCGGTACCACTCCTGCAGCTCCTGCTGGCTCAGCTTCTGGTAGGCCGGCAGGAGGTCGGTGATGGGGGCGGCGTACTGGCCGCCGAGCGGGCGGATGGCCGCGATGAAGCCCTCGTAGTCAAGCGACTTCTGCAGGGCCTGCCGCGAGCGCTTGTCGTGGAACTTGCCACCGTCCATGCCCTGCATGCAGAGCCCGCCATCGCCCTTGATCTCGACGATGTTGACGTGGTCCTGGCCCTCGAACTCGGGAACCTCGAGGGGGTCGACCGTCGTGAAGACATCGAGGTCGCCGGCGAGGAAGGCGGCCTTCGCGGCCACCGCATCGGGGATGATGCGCGTCTCCCACGAGTCGATGTAGGGCCCGTCCTCGACGAAGCCATCGTCCGCCGGGGTGTGCTTGTGGTAGTCCGGCCAGCGCTCGATGCGCGTGCCGGTCGAATCCCGCTTGGTCATCGTGTAGGGGCCGCTGCCCGAGCCGGCCGGGAGCTCCTGCACGCTGTAGACGTCCTCGACGGTTCCGTCGGCGCGCTCGTAGGAGCCCTCGAACTTGCCGAACTCGTCGACCATGCGGGGATTCAGGAAGGAGTAGTAGTGGGCCGCGCGGTACACGGGAGCATCCGCGTTCGGCCTCGCCCAGCTCTCCGTCACCGTCAGCTCGTCGGTCGCGTCGAAGCTGTCGACGAAGGCGTAGCCGGTGCGCGTCGTGTGCGTGCCGTCCAGCGCCCGGTAGAGCTTCTCCAGGCGGCCGAAGCTGAAGGCCACGGCCTCGGCGTCCACGGGGTCGCCGTTGTGGAACTTCATGCCGGGGCGGACGCTCCACACGAACGTCGTCGGGTCGACCTGCTCGAAGCCCACCATGCCGTCCATGGCGATCAGGTTCTTCGTCGCCTGGTACGTGTACGGCTGCGTCATCGTGCCGTTGTGGATCTCGCGGTTGTTCAGGTGGAAGACGCCGGGGTCGAGGCCCGCGTCCTCTTCCGTCTTCCAGTTCAGGAGGGTGCCGCCATGCCGGTCGGGGCCGGTATCTTCCTGGGCGGCCGCCTGCGTAGCGGCAGCAGCCTCGGTCGCTTCGGCCGCGGCCTGGTCTTCGTCAGCAGCCTCGGTCGCGGCAGCGGCGGCCTGCGTCGCAGCAGCCTGTGTCGCTGCGGGCGCAGCCGCGTCGTCGTCGTCATCGTCGTCGTCGCCACAACCCGCGAGGATTGCGGCGGAGCCGGCCGCGGCCACGCCGCTCCCGACCAGGAAGCTGCGCCGGCTGACCGACCTGCGGCGGAGCCTCTGCCAATAGTTCTCGTTATCACGCATGCGCGATTCCCCTCCCCAAGATTTGGGATTCGCGCAGTATACGGACTTCTGTCTACCGCGGATATACCAAGCCAAAGGGCCCACCCTTGCGGGCGGGCCCTTTTTCGGTGCTGGTCGAGCGCCCGTGAGCGCCCTGCGGTCGGAGTGGCTAGGCGTTCTTCTTGAGCCACATGGACTCACGGCGCCGGTCGTACAGGTTGACCCAGTCGGCGACGCCCTGGTCCTGGAGCCTGGAGCTGAAGCCGAAGTAGGCGACGGAGCTCACCGGCAGACGCCAGTTGCACCAGTGCCGGTCGAGGATCCAGGTCTGCACCTCGGTGAGGAGGGCGGCGCGGGCCTCGGGGTCCGTTTCCGCCTCCTGCGCGTTCAGCATGTCGATGATCGTCGCGGAGTCCTCGGCGATCTCCTTGCGCGGCGATTCCAGATAGTGGTTGAACGCGTTGAAGCCATAGGCGCGCGGGTCGTAGTCGATGAGGTACGAGTCGTTGGGGATGCCGGTCGTGCTTCCCCGGTCGCCCGTGCCGTAGCTGAGAATCTCCCAGTCCTTGACGTCGGTGCTGCGGTCGACCGCGCGGGCCGCCCACGAGTTGCCGTCGACGGCCTCGACCTCGGCGGTGATGCCGATCGGTCCGAGCGCCCTCGCCAGCGACTGCGCCATGTAGTCGCTGATCTCGTGCTGCAGCGGTGCGCCCGTCGACTGGAAGATCTTGATGTTGTCGACGGGAACCTCGAAGTCGGCGGCCTGCCAGAGGGCCTGGGCCTCTGCCGGGTCGAAGCGGTACCACTGCTGCAGGTCCTGCTGGCTCAGCTTCTGGTAGGCCGGCAGGAGGTCGGAGATAGGGGCCGCGTACATGCCGCCGAGGGGGCGGATGGCCGCGATGAAGCCCTCGTAGTCGAACGCCTTCTGGAGCGCCTGCCGCGAGCGCTTGTCGTGGAACTTGCCGCCGTCCATGCCCTGCATGGCGCGGCCACCGCCGGGAATCTCGACGATGTTGACGTGGTCCTGCCCCTCGAACTCGGGAACCTCGAGGGGGTCGACCGTCGTGAAGACGTCGAGGTCACCGGCAAGGAAGGCGGCCTTGGCGGCAACGGCGTCGGGGATGACGCGGGTCTCCCAGGCGTCGATGTAGGGGCCGTCCTCGACGAAGCCGTCGTCCGCCGGGGTGTGCTTGTGGTAGTCGGGCCAGCGCTCGACGCGCGTGCCGGTGGCGTCGCGCTTGGTGAGCGTGTAGGGACCGCTGCCCGAGCCATGCGGGAGCTCCTGCACGCTGTACACGTCCTCCACGGTTCCGTCCGCATGCTCGTAGGAGCCCTCGAACTTGCCGTGCTCCTCCACGACCCGCGGGTTGAGGAAGGAGTAGTAATGGCGAGCGCGGTAGATCGGAGCGTCCGCGTTCGGCCGCGCCCAGTGCTCCGCCACCGTCAGTTCGTCGGTCGCCTCGAAGCTGTCGACGAACGCGTAGCCGGTGCGGGTCGTGTGCGTCCCGTCCAGCGCGCGGTAGAGCTTCTCCAGGCGGCCGAAGCTGAAGGCCACGGCCTCGGAGTCGACGGCATCGCCGTTGTGGAACTTCATGCCGGGGCGGATGCTCCAGACGAAGGTCGTCGGGTCGACCTGCTCGAAGCCGACCATGCCATCCATGGCGATGAGGTTCTTGGTGGGCTGGTAGGTGTAGGGCTGGGTCATCGTCGAGTAGATGACCTCGGTGTTGTTGAGGTGGAACACGCCGGGGTCGAGGCCGGCGTCCTCTTCCGTCTTCCACAGGTTGAGGGTGCCGCCGCGCTTGTCGGCATCGGGATCGGCCTGGGCGGCAGCTTCGGTAGCAGCGGCCTCGGTGGCGGCAGCGGCCTGGTCGTCGCCGGCAGCCTCGGTGGCGGCAGCGGCGGCCTGTGTGGCCGCAGCGGCCTGGGTGGCCGCGGGCGCCGCGGTGTCGTCGTCATCGTCGTCACCACAGCCCGCGAGGATTGCGGCTGAGCCGGCCGCGGCGACGCCGCTCCCGACCAGGAAACTGCGCCGGGTGACCGGACGGCGCCGGAGCCTCTGCCAGTAGTTCTCGTTATCGCGCATGGACTGAGTCCCTCCCGAATTCGGAATTCGCGCCACGACGGCGCCTCCTGAGAGCTATACGCAGGGAAGGGTACCGAGCGTTCCCACTCGGGCAACTTTCGGGAAAGACGCGTTGACGGCTAGATGCGGCCCCGGAGCCTCGGGTCGAGGGTGTCGCGGAGCGAGTCCCCGAAAATGTTGAACCCGAAGACCGTGATCGCGAGCGCGAGACCCGGGAAGACCGCCAACCACGGCGCCACGCTGAAGAAGCGGCGAGAGCTGCCGGAGAGGTCGGCGCCCCACGACGGGACGGCATCGAGGCCACCGATGGGCACGCCCAGACCCAGGAAGCTCAGGCTGGCTTCGGCCAGGATGGCGGCCGGGAGCGAGATGCTCGTGATGACGATCATGAGACCGAACATGTTGGGGGCGATATGCCGCCACATGATGCGGAAACTGCTCGACCCGATGACCTGGGCAGCCTCGACGTAGGTGGACTCACGCAGCTCGAGCACGATACCACGCATGATCCGGTAGGTGCCCGGCATGAAGAACAGGGAGATGGCTACCACCAGGTAGAGCTCTTCGCGTTGAAGCCCCGGTAAGTCGGGAAGGTCGGCGCTGATGGAGGAGTGCAGCACCAGTGCTAAGAGCAGGCCCGGAATCGCAATGAACATGTCCGCGACTCGGCCGACGGCGAAGTCGACAGCGCCGCCTGCGTAGGCGGAGAGGAGCGCGATGAGGGTTCCGCCAAGCGTGCCGAGGAGCACGGTGGCGACGCCGATCTTGAGCGAGATGCGTCCGGCGAAGAGCACGCGGGACCAGACGTCCTTGCCGCGGGCGGTCGTCCCGAACCAGTTTTCGGTGTTCGGGCCGGCAAGGGGCGGGCCCACCGCGAACTCGTTGGGCGGCGCGGTTCTGAGTACGGGCGCCGCCGCGGACATGAACACGATGAAGACAATGAGGGAGAACCCGAAGGCCCCGAACGGCTCCCTGCGCGCCCACTTGAGCGGGTTGAAGCGCTGGCGTGGCGGAATCGCGTATTCGAGCTCGAGGGCTGACTGCTCCTGTGCCATGGCTAGTACCGAATCCTTGGGTCAATGACCGTGTACAGGATGTCGACGAGGAGCGTCACGAGAACGAAGACGAAGGAGAAGACCATGATCGTGCCGAGCACGACCGGGTAATCCTGATCCGTCACGCCTTCGAGAGAGAGCCTGCCGAGGCCGGGTACCGTGAAGAGCTGCTCCGCGATCACGACCCCGCCCAGCACCGCGCCGAGCTGCAGGCCGACGAGCGTAATTACGGGGATGAGCGAGTTGCGGAACACGTGGCCCCAGATGACGCTGCGATCGCGGAGGCCCTTGGCGCGGGCCGTGCGCACGTAGTCCGAGAAGAGCACCTCGAGCATGGAGGTCCGGACGAAGCGCGCCATGCCGGCGGCGCTGGCGAGCGCGAGGGTCACCGCCGGCCAGACGGCGAGGGAGAGGTTGTAGATGGGGTCATCGGTGAACACGACCCACTGGCGGGCGGGAGTCCATCCCCACCAGAGGGCGGGCAGGTAGATCACGAGGATCGCAAACCAGAAGTTGGGGATCGAGATCCCCATGATCGTGATTCCCCGGAAGGCATAGTCGAGGATGCTGTTTCTGCGAACGGCGGAGAGCACCCCCACGGAAATGCCAATGACGGCGGAGATGAAGATGGTGAGGAGGCCGATTTCGAGCGTGTTGGGCAGGACCTCGATGATGTCGCCCATCACGTCGTCGTGGGGCGGGGTGAGGCGCTCGCCGAGGTCACCCTGGAGGGCTCCCCACAGCCAGTCGCCGTACTGCTCCCACCAGGGGCGGTTGAGCCCGAAGCGTTCCTCGAACTTCTCGAACGCGCGCGGGTCGGCGTCGCCGACGGACCCGATGGCCGCGAAGGCAGCGCTGCCGGGGCGGATGTAGAGCAGCATGAAGAGCACGAAGGAGATGCCCAGCAGCATGAAGGGGACGGCAATCAGTCTGCGGACGATGTAACGGGTCATGAGCTTTGACCTGAGCGCCGGGAAGCGGGCCTCCCGCCGGTCTCGCCATCCCCCCTTGCGCGAACGGGCCCGATCACAGCCCCCGCGCGACTCACGGGATTCTCGGCTATCCGTACTGCGATCGCAACCGTCGGGGATGGCGTTCTTTCCGAACGCGCCGCTTCGCCCGCGCCGTACACTCTGCGGAAGGCCAGCAGGGGAGCGGGCGCATGGCTGAGAAACGGACGAACGACGAAGCGGGCGAGAAGCTCGGCGAAATGGTGGCGGAGTGGGCGGAGGCGTACTGGGAGCAGCAGGCGCCGGCCCTTCGGGGCCAACCTGGCGGAGGTGAGGACGAGCTGCGCGAGACCGTGACGAGGGCCTTCATGGCGGGGGCGGTGACGGTGTTCCAGCGCTGGGACGAGGTGCGGCCGCTGGTGCCGCGGCGGCGGGTCTCCTGGCGCGATTTGCCTTCCCACCACGGCTAGGGACGGCCCGTATCATGCCGGCTGGCCGGAAGGGGGCGTCATGAGCGAAGCGGCGGAGCTGTTCGACCTGAGCGGGAAGGTGGCGCTCGTGACAGGGGGGAGCCGCGGGCTGGGGGCGGCGATGGTGCGCAGCTTCGCGCGGGCGGGGGCGGACGTGGTGATCGCGAGCCGCAAGCTGGA
>VXRS01000291.1:13066-18606 GCA_009838385.1 Dehalococcoidia bacterium
CGATGGCCGCGAACCGAGAAGACTTCGAAGCGATGCCCCAGGCGGCGTGCCCGATGAGCGTGGGAGAGGTCGACCTCTTCGCGCCGGGCGCCCAGGAGCACTGGTACGACTCCTACAAGCTGCTACAGGCGGAAGAGCCCGTGTTGCGGCTGCCCGGCCAGGGCTACGAGCCGGGATCGGACGCCTTCGTGCTCACGAAGTACGAGGACATCCGCAAGGTCGTACGCGACCCGGACCTGTTTCCCTCACGCGTCGGGCCGGGGGCCTCGGGCACGAGCAAGATCCACGACGAGATCTTCGAGGACGAGGGCTTCGGCGAGGTCGTGACGGCGCGGGAGCGGCTGCGCCCCGACATCGAGACACACAAGCTGCACCGCGAAACGCTGACGGAGCCGTGGGTGGGCGCCTCGGGGGCGCTCCAGCACCGCGAGATGATCACGGCCCACGCCAACCGGCTGATGGACAACTGGATCGACAGGGGCGAGGTCGAGTTCGTGACGGAGTTCGCGGCGCCGCTGCCCCAGGCCGTGATCTCGACGATCCTCGGGTTCCCCCTCGAGGACATGCCGATGACGAAGAAGTGGGAAGAGGCGCAGGTGCGCCGCTTCGTCTACGGCTTCGGCCCCAAGAGCCAGATGGAGGATCCGGACGAGGAGGACAACGCCCGCGCGCTCGTGGCCTTCAACCGGTACATCCAGGAGCAGATCGACGAGAAGCGGCGCAACCCGAAGGACGACATGATCACGTTCCTGACGCAGGTCGAGTACCAGGGCAAGCCGCTGGCCGACGGGGACATCATCAGCGTGGTCTCGGGGATGCACATCGGCGGGAACGAGACGACGCAGTACGCGCTCACGTCGGAAGCAATGCTGCTGGCGCAGCACCCGGAGATCGTCGAGGAGCTGCGGGCGGACCGCTCGAAGGTGCGCTTCTTCGTGGAGGAGGCGCTGCGGCTCTACGCGCCGACGCAGGGGCTCTCGGGCCGCATGGTGGCGCGCGACACGGAGATCCGCGGCGTGAAGATCCCGGCGGGGTCGCTGCTGCACCTGCGCTGGGCAGCGGCGAACCGCGACCCGGAGCTGTGCGAGGCGCCGGACGAGATCCGGCTCGACCGCAAGAGCCCGGGCAAGCACCTGACGTTCTCGATCCGGCCGCGGGGCTGCCCCGGGGCGGGCCTCTCACGCCTGGAGCAGAACATCGCCGTGGACGTGATGCTGGACCGCATCGACGAGCTGAAGCTGGCCACGGCGAAGAACGACTTCAAACACCAGCCGGGCATCATGCTGGGGCTCTACGAGCTGCACCTGGAGTTCACGAAGGCGCGGGAGGCCGTGCCGGCGTAAGTAGTCGCTCTCAGGGGCGGACGGCGCGCTTGGGGCGGCTGGCGAGCCGCGCGAGGGCGGGCTGCGCGAGCTTCACGAAGGTGCAGGCGAGGCGGCGCGTATCGCGCGGGTCGATCAGGTCGATGACGTCGCCGCGGTGGGCGGCACGGAAGGGGGAGCGGAGGCGGAGGAGGCGCTCCTCGATGGCCTCGCGGTGCGCGTCGGGATCGGTGGCGGCCTCGATCTCGCGGCGGTAGGCGGCGGCCACGCCGCCCTCGATGGGGATGCCGCCCCACTCGCCCGCGGGCCAGCCGAAGCGCAGGTTGAGTCCGTTGGGAATTCCCACGCTGTTAGGAGCGTCGGCGGCGACGCCGTAGGACTTGCGCACGTTGAATTCGATTTTGGGCACGCCCGCCTCGGCGCTGGCGATGAGGGCGCGTACGCCGCGGCGCATGGTGGCCTTGCGCTCGGCGTGGGAGCCGAGCATGAAGCCGGGCATGTCGAGGAAGATGAGGAGGGGCAGGTTGAAGGTGTCGCAGAGGTCGACGAAGTGGGTGTACTTGTCGGCCACATCCCCATCCATGGCGCCGGCGAGCTTCATCGGGTCGCTGGCGAGAACGCCCACGGGGTACCCGTCGAGGCGGGCGAAGGCGGTGATGATGGCGCCCGCGTAGTGGCGGCGCATCTCGAAGAACTCGCCGTTATCGACGACGTGCTCGACCAGCTTGCGGGCGTCGTACCCGCGCTTGCGATTGGGCGGGATGAGGTTGAGCAGCGCCTCGGGACAGCGATCGGGAGGGTCGCCGGTCTCCACGCGGGGGGCGACGTCGCCGGTCGTGTTGGGGAGGTAGGAGAGGAAGCGCTTGATCTGGTCGAAGGCGTCCTCTTCGGACTCGGCCTCGTTGTCGACCTGACCGCTTTCGTGGACGTGCATCTTCGCGCCGCCGAGCTCCTCCTTGTCGAGGTCCTCGCCGATGGCGCGGCGCACGACGGGCGGGCCGGAGGGGAAGATCTGGGACTGACCCTTCACCATGACAGTGAAGTGGGACATGAGGGCGAAGGCGGCGGGCGCGCCCGCGACGGAGCCCATAATGCCGGCGGCGACGGGGACGGTGCGCAGCATCTCGACGGCGCGCCACCACATGTCGCCAGCGGGGAGGCCCATGTGGCCCTCGGCCTCATCGGCCTTGGAGCTGTGGCCGACGCCCTCGACGAGCTGGACGTAGGGGATGCCGTACTGGACGGCGAGCGGCTGCATGAAGTCGCGGGGGTGCTTGCGGACGTTGTGGGGGCTGCCGCCGGAGATGGTGAAGTCGTCTCCCCCGATGGCGACGGGGCGCCCGTCGAGCTCGGCGAGGCCCATGACGTAGGCGCCCGGCGTGAAGCCGATGAGGTTGCCGTCGGCGTCGTACTCGGCGGCGCCGACCATGGGTCCGGCCTCGACGAAACTGCCGGGGTCGACCATCTTCTCGATGCGCTCGCGGACGGTGTAGCGGCCGCCGGCGTGCTGGCGCTCGATCCGCTCGGGCCCGCCCATCTCGCGGCCGAGCCCGCGGATGTACTCGATATCGGCGATGGCGTGCTCCCAGGGCATGCCGGGCTTCCAGCTCTCGCGGTTCGGATCGACAGGCATGGGACGGGGCTCCTGCGCGGTTTCTCGAACGCTACGCGATAGGGGACCGGGGCGCACCGTCTGCGCGCCGTGGAACCGGCAAACGGCTACCATGACGCGCGAATCTGCTTGCGGCGGGCGGCGTCGCGGCAGGAGGACGGCCGTATGACGATGACGAAACCGGAGATCGATCCGGAGATCTTTTTCAGCAAGGAGTACGCGGACGACCCGTACCCCACGCTGAAGCTGCTGCGCGACCACCACCCGGTCTACTACAACCCGATCGCGGACAACTGGATGATCACGCGCTACGACGACGTCTGCGCGGCCTTCCGGGACCTGGAGAACTACTCGGCGCAGCCGAACGCGCTCGGCATCGGCGCGGTCTTCGGGCCGACGCTGATGGAGTACGACGGGGAGCAGCACAACAAGCTGCGCAACATCGTGGCGCCGGAATTCGTGGGCCGGAAGCTGGAGGCGCTGCTGCCCATCATCGAGCGCAATTCGATCGCACTCATCGAGAAATACACGGAGAAGCACGCACGCCGCATCGCCGAGGAGGCGGCGAAGACGGGCGTCATCGACATCGTCGACGACTTCGCCACGCGCCTGCCCCTGAACGTCATCCTGGACGTGCTCGACCTTCCGCAGGACGCGCACGACATGTTCCACGAGTGGTACCCGGCGATGATGAACGGCATCGGCGGCCCGCCCGACATCCGGGCGGCGGGGATCAAGGCGAACCAGGAGTACCACGACTACCTGGAGCCGCTGCTGCAGGAGCGCAGCAAGAACCCGGGCGACGACCTGATCTCACGGCTGTGCGTGGCAGAGGTGGACGGACACCGGATGACGTTCCAGGAGATCAAGTCGTTCGCGAGCCTGTTGCTGGTAGCGGGTGCGGAGACGACGGACAAGGCGATCGCGAACCTCTGGTACCAGATGCTGGCGAACCCGGAGCAGTGGGAGCTGGTGCGAAACGACCCATCGCTCCTGGACCGGGCCTTCACGGAGATGATGCGCGTGCATCCCCCCTCGGGCGGGCAGGCGCGACGCGCGATCCACGACATCCCCTTCCCCGAGTACGGGGTGACCATCCCGGAGGGGGCGTACGTGAACCTCTCGATCTACGGGGGAAACCGGGACGAGCGCGTGTTCGACAACCCGGACAAGTTCGACGTCATGCGTTCCGACCTGTACGTGGGGCGCGCGCTGCGGGCGGGGTACCACGAGAACGGGCAGGCGAGCCACCTCGGGTTCGGGCTGGGGAAGCACTTCTGCGTGGGCTATCAGCTGGCGCAGACGGAGACCGTGATCGGCAGCCGCATGCTGATGGACGTGATGCGCAACCCGCGCTTCAAGCCGGGCTCCGAACCGAAGCCGATCGCGATCAGCCTCGATCCGTGGGAGCTCTGGATCGAGTTCGACCCGGCCTAGGGCCATGCCATCCGCCGGGACGGTCGCGGGGCGCACCATCGAGGGGGACACGCCCTCGACGTTCGCGACGGTCACGCGCGCACGGGAGTTGCTGCACGGGGGCGAAGAGGCGCTCGCCCCGCTTGCCCGTGACCTCGCCGCGGGGCTGTCGGGCGGGGCCGGGGACGTCGAGATCGACCGCTACCGGCGCCTGCTCTACGCGACGGACGCCTCGATCTACGAGATGGAGCCGGTGGCGGTCGTCTACCCGCGCTCGACGGCGGACGTGCAGCACGCGATGCGGGTGGCGGGGAAGCACGGCGTGCCCGTGCTGGCCCGGGGCGGGGGCACGAGCCTCTCGGGCCAGGGAGTGAACCACGCCATCGTCCTCGACTTCACGTTGCACATGGCGGGGGTTCTCGGAATCGACGCGGAAAACGGCACGGCGCGGGTGCAGCCGGGCGTGGTGCTCTCGGAGCTGAACAAGGCGCTGCGTCCGCACGGGCTGCAGTACCCGATCGACCCCTCGACGGCGAACCGCGCCACGATCGGCGGGGGCGTGGGGAACAACTCGTGCGGGGCACACTCGGGGGTGTACGGCAAGACCGTCGACAACGTGGTCGCGCTCGAAGTCGTGCTGGCGGACGGGTCGAAGGCGGCGCTGGAGGCGCTGAACGAGGACGAAGCGGCGGAGCGGGGTGGCCGCGAAGGGCTGGAGGGCGACATCTACCGGGGGGTGCGGGCGATCGCGCGCGAACACCGGGCGGAGGTGGAGAAGCGCTTCCCGAAGATCCTGCGGCGGGTCTCGGGGTACAACCTCGACGAGGTCGTCGAGGAGGGGCCGCTCAACCTCGCGAAGCTGGTGGTGGGGTCGGAGGGGACGCTCGCGACCGTGACCGAGGCAACGGTGCGGGTCGTGCCCATCCCGCCGGTGAAGATGCTCACCGCGCTGCACTTCCGGACGGTCGTCGAGGCGGCCGCGGCGACTGTCCGGGCGAACGCGCACGGGCCCTCGGCGGTGGAGCTGGTGGACGACACGATCATCGAGCGCTGCCGGGAGAGCGCCGGATTCCGCAGCCTGGTCGAGTTCGTGGAGGGGGAACCGGGGGCGCTGCTCCTCGTCGAGTTCGCGGGGGAGCAGGCGGAGGAGGTGGAGGGAAAGGTCGAGGGGCTGCGGGACGAGCTCGTGG
>VXRS01000248.1 GCA_009838385.1 Dehalococcoidia bacterium
GCAGTGACACACCTGTGCAGTGCCGGCGATCGGTCGGTATCCTTGTGCCGGTGACGCTCAGCGACAGGTTTCTTCGTGTGACCCGGATGCGTTCGACCCGCAGAGGCGGCGCGGTCGGGCTGGCGTTCATGCTGGCGGCCGTGGCCGTGGTTGCTTCGGTCGCGTGCGGCGGCGGGGAGGACGAACCACCCCCGGCACAGGAGCCGCTGAGCGAAGAGGATGCGGAGCTTGCCGCCTACCTCAGCGAGAGGACCATGGAGCTGTGGGAGGTCTACAACACCTACGTGCTTGACGACCTCCGGCAGTTCTACGCGGCGAGCTACTGGACAACCGAGAGGCAAGACCTCGAGCGCAACATGGCGCCCTTTAAGGACCGTGGCACCGTTTTCGTGGCAGAGGAGACGTCCCCGCCCAGGGAGATCGAGCCGGGGAGGTGGGAGGTCAAGCACACGGCGCGGTTCGGCGGCAGTTCAGTCAAGATGAAGTTCATCTATGAGCAGTTCGACGGAGAGTGGCTGCTCACCTACGCGGAAGTCGACTAGGCCGGGGAGGAGCTGGGCAAGAACCCCGTCCCCTTCAGCCATGAGCAGAGTTCCCCTGCACTGCGTTCGCGCCTCTCAGCAATGCCTGCTAGGTTAGCCACACAAGCTACCCGAGAGGAACGCTCCTGAGTTCGCCCGCCCAAAAATTAGCGCGGCTAGCCGGCCCACACCTCACATGTACGCTAAACGCCTTCAGCTAACCAACTATGGGCCGATTACCGACTTAGATATCGAGTTTCCCTTCCGAGAAGAGTCCCCTGTACCGATAGTGCTAGTCGGTCCTAATGGGTCTGGTAAGAGCGTCGTGCTGTCCCATATCGTCAACCCTATTATGGCGGCGAAAGAAGTAGCCTTTCCTGGAACTCCCGAAGTGGACGCTGGCAAGACTCTCAAATTACGGTCGAATTCCTACGTGAGTTACTGGTTCCCAGTTTTCCTTTTCTCGCACTGACTTTTCTGGAGATTTCTATTGGAGCGAATTGCGAACAATCAGGGAGAAGGAAGTTTACACAGAAGCCCCAAGCGGAATAGTCGGCTCCTCGGCAGAATCTCTGTGGAACAACCTCTTGCCAGAGCAGAACGACAGGATCGACACCAACATCTCCGCCAACAGTGACGATCGCACATCGCTTGATCGAGCCTTGGCAGACAACTGCTTCCTCTACTTCCCTGCGGACCGCTTTGAGCTTCCGGCATGGTTGAACCGGGACGCCCTCGAGGAAGGGGCCCGTCACATGGACCTACCGTTCTTGAGTGGTCACACAGGCCGGCGAGTCTTCGCCACCTCGCCCCTGCAGGCGAACAGAGACTGGCTCTACGATGTGGTCTACGACCGAGCCGCATTTGAGATTCAAACCCGCAGCGTCAACGTGCCGGGCTCCCCGAACTCTTCTCCGCAGGTCCTCCCGCTCTTCACCGGCTACTGGGGAGAAGCCACACGTGTGTACGACTCTGCATTGACCCTAGTCAGGACTCTGACCAGGCGGGGCAACGCCAGGTTTGGGATAGGGCGTCGCCAGCACCGGGTCGTCTCACTGCTAGATGGCGATGAGCCCTTAACACCGAATATCTTTCAGCTCTCCAGTGGAGAGCTATCTCTGTTAAACATAGGCCTTTCGATCCTTCGTGATTATGACCTCACCAGACGGCCGTTCGAATCACTTTCAGACATTACTGGCCTTGTCTTGATAGACGAAATCGACTTGCACCTGCACTCGTCCCACCAGTACGAAGTTTTGCCTTCCCTGTTATCCTTGTTCCCGAGTGTGCAATTTATTGTCACGACTCACTCCCCTCTCTTCGTTTTGGGGATGAAGGAAGCTCTCGGAGAAGAGGGTTTCTCAATATACCGCTTGCCAGAGTCAGACCAGATAAGCCCTGAACAGTTTACGGAATTTGGGCACGCCTATGCCTCCTTCACGTCTACTCGACTCTATTCGGAAGATATGGCGCGAAAAATCAAGGATTCGCAACGCCCCATACTCTTCGTGGAGGGCTCGACTGATAAGCAATATCTTGAGGCTGCTGCAATTCACTTAGATAGAGCTGAGCAGCTGGCACAGTTGGAAATCTGGGAGGGCGGTGGTAAGGGAAGCCTACGCAAGCTTTGGGATAGCTATACTGGGCCTGTCGCCAGAGCCATGCCTCAGGATGTGGTTCTCTTGTTCGATTGCGATGCGGAAAGAGAACCGCTACGCAAAGGGCGCATTGTCCAAAGGACCATCCGTCGCAGAAGCGACAATCCAATCGCCGACGGAATCGAGAATCTGTTTAGCAGGCCCGTCTTGGAAAGGGCACGCGAGGCAAATCCCGCATTTGTTGACATCGACGAGGCACGCAGGGCTTCGAAGCGAGGCCAGTGGGAGGACATCCCCGAGACCTGGACCGTGAACTCCAGCGAGAAGAGCAACCTCTGCCGCTGGCTCTGCGAGAATGGCACGGCCGCTGACTTCGAGGGTTTCCACGACGTATTCGACCTGCTCGAAGAGGCGCTCGCAACGAGTGCCGACAACGAGTAGGCCAGCCCAATTCACCATGTCCGAGTGGTTGCCGACGAGCACAAGGGCGGGGAATTGGCCGTGCTCGACGGCCAACACTCCCGCCGGGCTACCTGTTGGCCCTGCATTGCCTCGTGGGACTGTGCCGGGAGCCGCCTTTCCTCAATAGATCCCCGGGACGATGCGGTAGGGGACCTTCTCCTGGTACTCGGCCCACTTCTCGGGGCCGTACTTCTCCGCGCAGGCGCGGTCGTCCTCGACCTGGCGCCAGGTGAACATGGAGATGACGAAGATCGCGTAGGCCCATGACCAGGCGACGTCGAAGTGGCCGAAGGAGAGGCCCACGGCCAGCGCGAAGAAGCCCTCGCCCATGTAGTTGAAGTGGCGGGCGGCGCCCCAGTAGCCGCTGGTCAGGATCTTGCGTTCGCCGGCCTGGATGTAGCGGGGCTCGATGATGCCCAGGAACTTGCGGTCGGGCCAGCGCTTGAAGGTGTACTTCTGCATGTTGGCGCCACGGGAGATGCTCCACCCGACGAGGAACAGGGCGGAGGCGCCGATGATCCAGACGTAGGTCCAGGCGGTGCTGAAGCCGGGGTCGGGGTACGCGGCCATGCCGTACAGGGGCACGATGAACAGCCACCCGTAGACGACGATGTCGCCCCAGAACATCTTGAAGCCCATCTTTTCGTGGATGAGGTCGAAGGTGTAGAGCTGGACGCGCTCGAAGACGTGATAGTCGAACACATAAAAGGTGAAGATGGCGGCGTAGACGAAGACGCCGAGGTTGACCTCGTTGGTCGGGCTGAACTGCTCGTAGTGCCAGGCCGCGCCGGACATGGCGTTGATGCCCAGCATCGTGCCGCCGACGACGTAGAAGGTCATCTTCAGGTCGAGGCGGTCGTTGAAGAACCGGATCTCCTGGACGCGGCCGAGGTAGAAGTCGGTGATCGGGTTCGTGTTCCCCGTCTTCGGCTGGGTGTAGACGGCCAGCGCCGTGAAGATCACGGCGAAGCCGGTGCCGCCGGCGACGGCATAGAGCGAGGTGCGGTAGAAGAACTCCCGGTCGAGCCCGGGGATGACCTCGAAGCCCCACACGAGCACGGCGACGACGAAGACGAGGAGGCCGTTCAGGCGGTACCGGCGGGGCTCGCCGGTCGCCTGGTCGGTGACGTACCCGGGGACCCACCTTCCCGGGAGGACGACCGTCGCGATGGCAAACGCGACGAAGATCGCCAGGGGGGTGAAGAGCCCGGCGATCTTCTCCCCGGTAGACAGTTCGAAGAGATGCTCGATGCCAAGCCAGTCAATCATCGCGGGCTACCCCCCCAATTCTTAGCTCGCAGGGTAAAGAACCGGGGCCGGGCGCGCAGTAAGCGAGATGACCGGACAGGCCGCCGTGGCGGCGGCCTGCGCCAGCTTCTGTGGCAAGCGCGCGGGAGCGCGCTCGAGGCTAGGAAGAAAGGACGAGGAGGAGGGTCGCCATCACCACTCCGGCGATTGCGCCGGTCATCAGCGCGAACGCGATCGTTGTCAGCTTTGGCAGCGGCGGCAGCCCAGTTCTCTGCATTGCAGTACCTCCTGTGAGCGCTTCGTACGGTCCAACTTCGATCTGCCGGGTGGAGGCCTCACTACAGACAGACTAGAAGGCCCCGTCTGGGTGCCGGGTAAGGGTTCGAGCAACGGTAATGACGGGGTTCAGCAGGGCTTGTGGGAGGCATTCGCAGCGCGGCGTGCAGCTGACGGGGCTGAGGCGCGCGGGCCGACGAGTCATCAGCGGCTTGCCTAGAATGGCGCGCGATGGCCGCTGCAGCTCCCGAGCACCCGCGCTACGAGGCGGACGAGAAGCCGCCCCTCCTGAGCTCGCTCGGCTATGGCCTGCAGTTCAGCCTGATTGCCTCGGCGACGCTACTGGTCACGCCGGTGATCGTCGCCAACGCAGCGGACCGGGGTGGCTCGTACGTGACGTGGATGGTGTTCGCGTCGCTGGTGGTGGTGGGGCTCTCGACGATCATCCAGGTCCGCAGGCTCGGGTTCGTCGGGGCGGGGGCCGTTCTGCCGATGTTCACGGCGGCCTTCGCCATCCCCTTCTGCATCACCGCGCTCGTCGACGGGGGGCCGGCGACGCTCACGACGCTCGTGATCGTGTCCGCGATCGTCCAGCTCATCGTCTCGCGCTGGCTCTTCATCCTGCGTCGCTTCGTAACGCCGACGGTGGGCGGCACAGTGATGATGATCCTGTCGATCACGCTGGCTTCGGTCGTGTTCGACCTGCTGGACGAGGCCACCAGCGCCGATCCGGAAGAAGCATCGCTGACGGCGCTCGCCACAATGGTCGTGGCGGCGGCGCTGATGCTGCGGGGCTCGGCGTTCCTGCGCTTCTGGGGGCCGCTCGTCGGGATCGTGGTCGGCTGCATCGTGGCCGGCGGGCTGGGCATCTTCGATACGGGACGCATCACGGCGGCGAACTGGGTGGGCATCCCGAGCGAGTCGCCGGGGCTCAAGCTGGACTTCAGCGTGGACTTCTGGACGCTGGTGCCGGCGTTCCTCTTCCTCGGCGTGATCATCGCGATCCAGGCGAACGGCGCGGCCATCGCGATGCAGCGGGTCGCCTGGCGCGATAACCGGGCGGTCAGCTTCCGGCAGGTGCAGGGGGCGGTGGCGGGGGCGGGCGCGAGCAACCTGCTCGCGGGGCTCGCCGGGACGGTTCCGAACGCAGTCAACCCGGCGATGGTGTCGTTCACGCAGATCACGGGCGTGGCGGCGCGGCGGGTGGGCTACTTCATCGGCGCCATCCTCATCATCGTGGCGTTCCTGCCAAAGGTGTCGGCGGTGCTGAGCAGCATCCCGGGGCCGGTCATGACGGGGTACCTGATCATGGTGACGGGCGCGCTCTTCGTCGAAGGCGCGCGGACGGTCATCCAGAACGAGCAGAGCCAGGAGAAGATCGCGGTCGCGGGGGTGTGCTTCTGGATCGCGGCATCGTTCCAGTTCGAGCTGTTCCACCTGCCGGACATCGGAGCCGTCGGAAACGCGCTGCTGAAGAGCGGGATCACGACGGGCGGGCTCGCCGCCATCGTCATGATCCTGTACCTGGAGCTGACGAACCCGCGGCGCATGCGGTTCCAGTCGCAGCTGAACGTCGATGCCCTGCCGGATCTGAACGAGTTCATCACGAGATTCGCGAGACGCCGGAATTGGGACTCGGCGATGCAGGAGCGGCTGACCGCGGTCGCCGAGGAGACGCTCCTGACCCTCGCGCCGCTCGACCTGAGCCTGGGGGGCGACGACGAGGACGAAGAGAAACCGAAGGACGAGCGCCAGCTCGTCGTACTCGCATCGAGCGAGGGGACGACGGCAGACCTCGAGTTCATCGGGGGAGGCGCGGGCGCCAACCTCGAGGACCAGATCCGGCAGATCCAGGAGCACGACTCGTTAACAGCCGTCGAAGAGGAGCTTTCGCTGGTGCTGCTCCGGAGCTACGCCGAATCGGTGACGCACCAGCAGTACCACGACACGGATATCATCGCCGTCCGCGTCGTCCCGCCCGAGGGGGACTCCTAGCGAGCGCCCCCAACCCGAAGGGAGGCTCCAATGGCCGCGATCGACGATCTCCTGGAGAACAACGCGAGCTACGCCGCGAGTTTCGACAAGGGTGATGCGCACGCGCCGCCGGGTCTGGGGCTGGCCGTGGTGGCGTGCATGGACGCCCGGCTCGACACGCATGCCCTGCTGGGCATCAACGTGGGCGACGCGCACGTCATCCGCAACGCGGGGGGCGTGGTGACGGATGACGCCATTCGCTCGCTCACGATCTCGCAGCGTCTGCTGGGCACCACCTCGATCATGCTCATCCACCACACCGACTGCGGCATGATGACCTTCCGCGACGACGACGTGAAAGACGCGATTGCGGCCGACACGGGCATCCGGCCGTCGTTCGCGATGGAGGCGTTTGACGATCTCGACGGCGACGTCCGGCAATCGATCGCGCGCATCAAGGCAAGCCCCTTCATCCCGAACACGGACGACATTCGCGGATTCGTCTACGACTGCGCGACGGGGAAGCTGAACGAAGTCTCCTAGACAGCGACCGCCGGGGGCGGTTGACCAGGTTCACCACAAGGGACCGGCAGTCTCGTATGCTTCCGGTCCCTTCATATGACCTATCGCCTTCCCCAAGCCATGCCACGGGTGAGCTATAGCCTCGATACGTTCCGCGGGGACATCTTCGGCGGCATCACCTCGGCGGTTGTCGGACTGCCGATCGCGCTCGCCTTCGGCGTGGCCTCGGGGCTGGGGGCGGCGGCAGGGCTGTACGGGGCGATCGCCGTGGGCTTCTTTGCGGCGGTGTTCGGCGGCACGAGGTCGCAGATCTCGGGTCCCACGGCGCCGACGTCGGTGGCCATGGCGGTCATCTTCACGGTGCACGCCGACGGCGATCTCTCGAAGGCCCTCGCGATCGCGATGATGGCCGGGGTGATCCAGATTCTCCTGGGCGTCCTGCGCATCGGGCGGTTCATCTCGTACACGCCCTACTCGGTGACGTCCGGGTTCATGTCGGGCATCGGGATCATCATCATCATCATCCAGACGCTGCCGTTCCTGGGGTGGGCCGTGCCCACGGGCGGGCCACTCAAGGCGATGCGGTCCTGGCCGGAGGTGCTCGGGGACGTCAATTTCGAGGCGTTCGCGATCGCCGCGGCGACCCTGCTGGTGGGCGTCCTCTGGCCGCGCCAGTTCCGGAAGTTCCTGCCGCCGACGCTGGCGGCGCTCGTCGTGGGAACCGTCATCGGCGTGCTCTGGCTCTCGAACACACCCGTGATCGGCGACATCGGCGCCGTGCCCAGGGGGCTGCCCGACTTCGGCCTGCCTGCGCTCGACGCGGGTTTCCTGGCAAGCATGGTGCAGCCAGCCATCACCCTCGCGCTGCTGGGAGCAATCGACAGCCTGCTGACCTCGCTCATCGCCGACTCGATGACGCGGACGCAGCACAACCCGAACAAGGAACTGATGGGGCAGGGCATCGGCAACGTGGCGGCCGCGCTCTCCGGAGGGCTGGCGGGCGCCGGCGCTACCCCCGGGACGGTGGTGAACCTGCGAGCCGGCGGCAGCACGCCGGTCTCGGGAGTGCTACGAGCGGTGATCCTGTTAGCACTGGTGCTGGGCCTCGGACCGCTCGCGGAGGAGATTCCCCAGGCCGTGCTCGCGGGCATCCTGATGAAGGTCGGCTGGGACATCATCGACTGGCGCTTCCTCACGCGGCTCTTACGCGTGCAACGTGAGCACCTGCTGGTGATGCTGATCACCCTAGGCATGACGGTGTTCCTGGACCTGGTATCCGCGGTTGCGATCGGCCTGATCGCGGCGGGCATGGCCAGCGCCCGGCAGTTCGAGCGGCTGCAGCTCGACAGCGTGGTATCGGTGCCGCTGCTGGACCGCAGCTTCTTCACGGGCGAGGAGAGCCCGGGCGATATCGACGCGTTCTCCGCACGAGTGGGCCTCGTCGCCCTGCGCGGGAGCTTCACGGTGGCATCCTCGAGCAAGCTGATCACCACGATCAGCATGGACATCCGCGACCACGAGGTGGTCATCCTCGACTTCTCCGAGACGGTTTACGTGGACGACAGCGCGGCCCTCGTGGTCGAACAACTGGTAGACACGGCGATCGTGCAGGACACGGAAGTCATCGTGATGGGCCTCAGGGGATCGTCGCGCAGGGCGATGGAATCGCTGAACGTGCTCGACCGGGTTCCCGAGGACCGCTTTGCGGAGGATCTCGACGAGGCGCGGGAGATCGCGGCGCGACTGCTGGCGCTGTAGACCGGACTCGATGGGCAGTGCCTTCAAGGACGGGCTCGCGAGAGTGGTATGCTAAGAGGAGTCCGAAATTCATATCGGGGTTGACATGCGAATCTCCGAGCGTGGCCAAATCACCATTCCCAAGCGCCTCCGGGACCGTTACGGGATGAATCACAACGTGGAAGTTGACATTACGCCCACCAATGACGGTCTTCTCATCCGCAAGCAATCGGCAAGCGAGCATCCCGTCGATAGAGTGAGTGGCATCCTCGATAAAGTGGAACAGCCGGGGATTCCCTCCGATGTAGATGAGTACATCGAGGAGATTCGCGGCACGTGATCACAGCAGTCGACACCAACGTCGTGCTGGATCTCTTCCTGGGCGAGTCCCCGTTCCACGCAGAATCTCGGGACAAGCTCGTAGAAGCCTACGACGCAGGCGCAATCGTCATCTGCGACATCGTGTACGCGGAACTGGTCCCGCGGTTCGGTGACCGAGCTGCGCTGGATGGCGCCCTTCGGGAACTCAATGCAGTGGTATCGCCCATCGACACGGGCATTGCGTACGAGGCGGGGCTTCGCTGGACACGCTACCGAAGGAGCGGGGGCACCAGGGAGCGCATCCTCCCCGACTTCCTGATCGGAGCCCACGCCATCGCCTCAGCCGACAGGTTCCTCACGCGAGATCGCCGCTTCTTCGCTTCCTACTTTCCTGACCTCACGATGGCCTAACGGCACCGCCACGCCACCAGTCAACGAATACTCCTAGCGGGCGTTGACCCTGTCGAAGAGGTCCACGACCTCGCGGGACGGGGGCGGCGTGGCGAGCGTGACGACAACCGCCACGACCGAGGCAAGGATGAAGCCCGGGGTGGCGGGCTGCATGTCCCACATGCCGGACGGTCCGCCGTCGCTGAAGGCCCAGATGGAGGCGACCACCGTCCCGACGACGATGGAGGCGAGCGCCCCCGGGAAATTGAACCGCCTCCAGAACAGGGCCAGGATCGTGACCGGGCCAAAGGCCGCCCCCATCCCGCCCCAGGCGTACGCGACCAACTCATTGATCGAACCGGGGAAGTAAACCGACACCAGCACGCCGACACCGCCGATGATGACGAGAAGGAGGCGGCCCAGCCAGACGCGGCGGTTCTCCGAGATGGAGTAGGCGATGCGCTTGAGAACGGGCATGTCGTCGGTGGCCACGGCGGAGGCGAGGAGCAACTGAGAGTCGGCGGTGCTCATCACGGCCGCGATGACGGCGGTCAGGAGAAGGCCGGTCACCGCGGGGTGGAAGAAGACCTCGGACACGACCACGTAGATGCGCTCGGGATCGGTTACCTCGCCCAGCATCGCTTGCTCCGCCAGAGCGCTGTGCGCCACCAGCCCCACGACCAGCGCGAGGGAGTACACGAGCACTATCCAGACGAAGGACAGGTTGCGGCTCCGGGGGATGTGGTCCTCGCGGTCGACGGCCATGAAGCGCTGCAGGATGCGCTGCGCGCCAAAGGCGCCAAACGCCCACCCGAGGGCGGAAAGGATGAAGACAGCGTCGATCGACGAGCCGGTGGCCCTGGTGAACGGATTGAAGAAGCCCTGGGTTTCGCCGGTGGTGTCCGCAAACGGGCTGCCTGTCGAACTGATGAGCACGGCGGCGATGATGGTGAGGCTGACGATCATGAGGAGCGCCTGGAAGACATCCGTGCGCGAGACGGCGAGAAAGCCGCCGATCAGGGTGTAGGAGGCCACCGCCCCGAAGGTCAGCAGAATGCCGGTGTTGGTCTCGATGCCGAACATCGTGTCGAGCAGCTTGGAGCCGCCCACCAGCCCGGAGCTCACGTAGAAGACGACGAAGAGGATGGTGATGGCAGCCGTCATCCCCCGCAGGATTCCGGTGGTGTCGCCGAAGCGCACCTCGAAGAACTCGGGAATCGTGAGGACGTCGTTGGCGGCGATGGTGTAGCGGCGGAGCCGCCTGGCGACGAAGGTCCAGCTGAGCCAGAGGCCGACCGCCGCCGCCAGGGGAATCCACATCTCCACGAGGCCGCTCACGTAGGCCAGCGCGGGCAGGGCGAGCATGGTCCAGGCGCTGGTCGTGGAAGAGCCGGCGCTGAGAGCGGCGGTGAAGCTGCTCAGCCGCCTGCCGCCGAGCACGTACTCGGACATGTTCCTCATGCGCCGGGCGCCGACGACGGCGATCACAATGAGGAGTGAGAAGTAGACGGAGAAGACCGCTATGACCCAGGCAGTAGACACAGGCGCCTCAGTCTACGGATGTCCTGGCGCGGACGGCTGTCGTAACACCTGCTCCCCAGGCAGCCCCTTGGCCGCCGCTCCCCTAGGATCGCGGCATGGCTGAGGCGGTCATCGAGGTGCGGGGGTTGCGGAAACGGTACGGCGAGCTCGAGGCCGTGCGCGGTATCGACCTGCGCATCGAGCGCGGCGAGGTATTCGCCCTGCTCGGCCCGAACGGGGCCGGGAAAACGACCACGGTCGAGATCCTCGAGGGGCACCGCTCGCGAACCGCGGGCGAGGTGAGCGTGCTCGGGTTCGACCCGGGCCGGAACGAGGTCGCGCTCAAGGAACGCACCGGCATCGTGCTGCAACACACGGGCCTTGAGCCGTACCTGACCGTCTCGGAGACGGTCGACATGTTCCGGGGGTTCTACCCGCGACCCCTGCCGCTCGACGAGGTGCTGGAGGTGGTGGGGCTGGAGGAGCAGCGCGACCAGCGCGTGCGGCGCCTCTCGGGCGGGCAGCAGCGCCGGCTCGACGTGGCCGTGGGGCTGGCGGGCGATCCAGAGCTACTGTTCCTCGACGAGCCGACGACGGGGTTCGACCCGACGGCGCGACGGGGCGCCTGGGCGATGATCCGGAGCCTGCGCGAGCTCGGGAAGACGGTGCTCCTGACGACGCACTACCTCGACGAGGCGCAGGCGCTCGCCGACCGCGTCGCGATCATGGTGCGGGGCGAGATCGTGGCGGAGGACACGCCCGCGGGGTTGGTCGCGGCCGACGCGGACGCGGTCATCCGCTTCCGCGCACCGCAGGGGACGGCGCTACCGGACGGGCTGGGGCTGCGTGAGGCAGACGAGGGGCTAATCGAGGCCCGGACAGCCGACCCCACGCGCGACCTCAACGCCCTCACAAACTGGGCCCTGGGCGAGGGCATCGAGCTGGAGGACCTGACGGTCAGCCGTCTCTCCCTCGAGGACGTGTTCCTGCGGCTTACCGACGAGGGCGACAGCGAGGTGGTCTCATGAAGGCGGTGAGGCTGGTGCTCCTGCAGATCAAGTATCAGGAGCGCGCGTTTCGGCGGAATCCGGCGGCGGCGTTTTTCACAATCGCGTTTCCCCTCATCTTCCTCGTCATCCTCAACGTCATCTTCGGGGGCAACGACCTTGACCTCGGCGACCGCGTAATCAGCGGGGCGACCTTCTACATCCCCGCGATCGCAGCGCTCACGATCGTGAACTCGTGCTATACGTCGATCGCGATGAGCTGGGTGTTCGACCGGGACGGGGGCGTGCTGAAGCGCGTGCGGGGGTCGCCGTTGCCGCCCTGGGCGTTCCTGTTCGGGCGCATCGCGCACGCGATGATCCTGATGCTGGCCTTGCTCGTGCTGGTGGTGCTGTTCGGCTGGCTGTTCTACGACGTGGACGTGCCGGGGCAGACGATGCCGGCCGTGCTGGTGACGCTGGCAGTGGGCGCGTTCGCGTTCTGCGCGATGGGATTCGCGATCGCCGCGATGGTCCCGAACGCGGACGCGGCACCGGCCGTGGTGAACGCGTCGATCCTGCCGCTGCTGTTCATCTCGGACGTGTTCATCCCGCCGGACGCGGGCACGCCCGCCTGGGTCGAGCACGTGAGCTCGGCATTCCCCGTGCGACACCTCTCGGAGGCGTTGCAGACGGGCTTTAACCCGTTCGAGACGGGAGCCGGTTTCGAACCGGTACATCTCGGCGTCATCGCGGCCTGGGGCGTGGCGGGTCTGCTGGTCACGCTGCGGTTCTCCTCTTGGGAGCCTCGCGTCTAGGGCGCTGCTAGCATCCCCTTCCAGGAGTCGAACGATGGATATCTCGTGTGCATTTCCGGCGAACAGCGCGGCGGTCGAGCAGGCCGTCCTGGCCGAGCAGCTCGGCTACGAGCGAGTCTGGATCTATGACTCACCCGCGCTCTACCACGATGTGTGGGTGACGCTCGCGCGCATTGCCGAGCGCACGGAGCGCATCGGGCTGGGACCGGGCGTGCTGGTCCCGCACCTGCGCCACCCGATGACGCAGGCCGCCGCCATCGCCACGCTCGACGAGCTAGCGCCGCGGCGGCTGGCGGTCGCATTCGGGGCAGGCTTCACGGGGAGGCTCGCGATGGGCCGGCCGATGCTCTCGCGGCGCGAATTCGAGCGCGGCGTTCGGCAGGTGATGGCGCTGCTCCGGGGCGAGGTGGTGGAGGTCGACGGGGCGGCAACGCAGATGCTGCACTCTGACGGGTTTGCCCCGGCGCGGCCCATCGACGTCCCTGTTCTCGTCAACGCGCAGGGGCCGCGCGGGCAAACATTCGCGCGTGAGATCGAGAGCGGCGTGACGGTGAGCTTCCGGCCCGTGCCCGGTTTCGACTGGTGCGCCGTTCTGAGCACCGGTACCGTGCTCGACCCGGGCGAGTCGCCACGGTCGCAGCGCGCGTTCGAGGCGACGGCGCCGTCGCTGGCGGTGCGCTACCACGGGACGGCCGCGCGCGGGCAGTCGCTCGAGGCGTTTCCGGGCGGGGAGGACTGGGCGTCGTCGATCGCGGGTGTTGCGGAGGACGTGCGGCACCTCGAGATTCACCGCGGGCACCTGGTCGAGCTGAACGAGCACGATCGCAAGGCGCTCGCGGCCGAGTCCGAGTCTCCGGCGCAGCTGACGGGCACGGTCGGCGAGATTCGCGAGCGACTAGAGGCGCTGGAAGCAGGCGGGGCGACTGAGCTGATGTGGCAGCCGATGGGGCCCGACATCGAGCGCGAGATGCGCACCTTCGCGGAGTTGCTCGGGCAGGCGTAGTGGTTCGCGAGGTCGAGCCGAGCCTGTAGGCTGGCGCGGTCATGTTCGAACCCGGAGTAGTTCCGCCGGAAGGCACGGACGGTCCGCGGCTGTGGATGCTCGTGCAGCGCAACCGCGTCCTGTTCCGCGAGGCAGACGCAGCCCTCGCCGAACAGCGGGAAGCGGACCGCCTGCCCCGGACCGGGGCGGCGCACTTCATCGGCACACTCGACGGGCAGCAGGTCTGGGCGGCGGGGGTCGCGGATGAAGCGGAGGCGGGCAAGGGCTGGCACTTCTGCGACCTCTTCTCCGTGTTCGGGATGGCGGACGAGGAGATGTGGATGGCGGCGGGCCGCGCCGTCCAGATCGTCGAGTGGGAGCGGATCAACCGCTTCTGCGGAAGCTGCGGCGCACCCAACGAACCAGTCTCCGGCGAGCGCTCGATGCGTTGCCCACAGTGCGGCCTGCTGCGCTTCCCGCAGCTCTCCCCGGCGATCATCACGCTTATTCACCGGGGCGACGAGGTGCTGCTGGCGCGAAGCCACCGCTTCCCCGAGGGCCTGTACAGCGCCCTCGCCGGGTTCGTGGAGCCCGGCGAGACGGTCGAGGGGGCGCTCCTGCGAGAGGTGGAGGAGGAGGTCGGGCTGCGCGTGAAGAACCTGGAGTACCGGGGCAGCCAGCCGTGGCCGTTCCCCAACTCGCTCATGCTGGGCTTCTTCGCGGAGTACGAGAGCGGCGACATCGTCCTCGAGGACGCGGAGATTGCCGCCGCCGATTGGTTCCCGGTGGACGCGCTACCGAACATCCCGGGACCGATCAGCATCGCCAACCGGCTCATCACCTCCTGGGTAGCCCGCCACACCGCGGGGTAGCGAGATGCGCTACGCCGCGCTCCTGCTGACTGGACTCGCAGCGCTGACCGTCACGCTGGCCGTGACGGTGCAGGCGGGGCAAGGGGAATCGGACCCGAAGTCAACCACGACCGTCACGCCCGAGCCGGCGGCCAAGACAGAAGCCTCCCCGACAGCAGAGGCGACGCCCGAGGTCCACCGGGCAGTCGTCCCCGGACTCGCGGGCGACTGGAGGCCGGAACGGTGCTCGGCGAACATCCCCTATCCGTGCCTGCTCCCCATCACGCAGCTCACGGTGACCAGCGCGGACGGCGAGTCGTCGGTGACGCTGACGGTCGAGATCGCGAACCGTTCGGACCAGCGCCAGCGGGGGCTCATGTTCCGCGAGTCAATGGACGAGCTGGCGGGGATGCTGTTCGTGTTTCCGGGCGACCGCTCCGGCGGCTTCTGGATGCGGAACACGCTCATCCCGCTCGACATCGCCTACCTGGGGGCGGATGGCACCGTGCTGGAGATCGTCCACGGCGTGCCCCTGAGCCTCGACATCCTCACGCCCACACAGCCGTACCGCTACACGCTGGAGGTCAACGGCGGCTGGTTCGAGCGGCAGGGGCTCGGCGTCGGCGACGTGGTCGCGATACCGGCCGGGGTGGAGGCGCGGTAGGGCTAGCCTGCGGCCGCCATGTCGGCGGTGAGTCGCGGGAACAGGGGCTTGATGTTCTTCGAGGCGATGGCGTCGAGCTCGTCCTCGGTGAAGCCGGACTCGTTCGCCAGGAACGCCATCGCTTCGTCGACGTCCTGCTGGGAGAAGGCGGGATAGTCGGTGCCGAAGACGATGTGGTCGATGTCGGTGACGGTGCGGAGGCTGGGGAAGGCGTTGGGGTGGCAGGTCACAGCAACGTCGAAGTACATCCGCCGGAGGTAGGCGAGGGTGCCCTGCGGGGCGGTCGTGGTGAAGGGCTCGGCGCCGTCGGAGCGGGCCACGCGGCCGGCGATGTAGGGGAAGCAGCCGCCGCCGTGGGCGATGACCCAGGTCAGGTTCTCATAGCGCTCGAGGGCGCCGGAAGCGAGCAGGCTGCCGATCGCGCGGGTCGTCTCGACGGGGAAGTCGACGACCGCGGGGGAGAGGTTGGGGATGCCGATGTGCGACTTCGTCGGGTGGAGGTGGATGACGGCGCCGCGGTCGTTCATCGCGGCCAGGGTGGAGTCGAAGCGCTCGGCGCCGATGAGGTCGGGGCCGACGCCGCTGGGGAGGAGGACGCCGTCCATGCCGAGGTCGTCGAAGGCGCGGTCGAGCTCGGCGCGCGCGGCATCGGGGTCGACGAGGGGGAGGGTAGCGAAGGCGCCGAAGCGGTGGGGCCAGCGCCGGGCGACGCCGGAGAGGTAGTCGTTGGTGGCGCGGTGGAGGGGCACCGCCGCCGCGGGATCGCCGACGTCTGCGACGAAGATGGTGGGGGTGAGCACGGCGGCGGCGATGCCGCTCGCGTCCATGGCGGCCATCGCCGTCTCCGGGGTCCAGGCGCCGGCCATGGGAATGCCGACCTCCGTGGCAGCCTCCGCAATCTCTGCCGAGGGCACGTGATGGTGTACGTCGATGCAGCCGTCCATAACGATCCTCCCGGGGCATCCTGCGGCCCGCGGCCCATCCTAGGGGAACGCGACGGAGCGGGCGCGCATGAGTGGCAGGCACCGCTCTGGTAGCCTTGCGCCTTCGGAGGAACGCGAATGCGCATTGGGGTGATGATCGGCGGGCGGCAGGACCTCGACGGGCTGCTGGCGCGAACGCAGGAGCTTGAAGCGCAGGGCTTCGACAGCGTCTGGATGCCCAACGTCTTCGGGCTCGACGCCATGGCCGCGCTGACCGTGATCGGACGTGAGACCGAGCGCATCGAGCTGGGGACGGCGGTGGTCCCCACCTACCCCCGCCACCCCGTGACGATGGCGCAGCAGGCGCTCACCGTGCAGGCAGCCTCCGGGAACCGGTTCGCGCTGGGCATCGGGCTCTCGCACAAGTTCGTGATCGAGGACATGTGGGGGATGTCGTTCGAGCGTCCCGCGCTGCACATGCGCGACTACCTCGAAGCGTTGCTGCCCCTCTTGCGGGGAGAGGAGACGCACGTAGAGAACGACAGCTACCGCATCAACGCGACCTATGGCGTTCCCGGCGCCGAGGCGCCACCGGTGCTGCTGGCGGCGATGGCGCCGCGGATGCTCGCGCTCGCGGGCTCGGTCGCTGACGGCACGAGCCTCTGGATGACGGGACCGGACACGATCGAGGACTACATCGCGCCGGCGCTTCGGGAGGCCTCGGAGCGGGCGGGGCGGGAGGCGCCGCGCATCGTCGCGGCATTCCCCATCGCCATTACCGATGATGCCGACGACGCCCGCGAGCGCGTCGGCAAGATGCTGGCCAACTACGGCGGGATCCCCTCCTACCGGGCGATGCTGGATCGGGAGGGGGCGGGCGGCCCGGGCGATGTCGCCATCCTCGGCGACGAGCGCGCGCTCGACGAGGCGCTCGACCGGCTGGAAGCAATGGGCGTGAGCGACTTCTCCGCCTCCATCATGCCGGTCGACCCAGAAGCGGAAGGACGCACCGCGGCCTACCTGGTCGGGCGGATGGGCCGGGCGTAGCGACTGCGATGGAATCGAAAGTCGTCGCGAGCTTCGAGGAGGCGGTCGCCGGCGTTGCCGACGGATCGAGCATCCTCGTGGCGGGCTTCGGCGAGCCGGGCACGCCGCACAACCTCGTGGCGGCGCTCTACGAACAGGGCGCGTCGGACCTGACGCTGATCGCGAACGGCGCGGGGGGACCGCGCGAGGACGGCATCATCACGACCGGCAACCTGGTGGCGGAAGGCCGCGTCAGCCGCGTCATCCTCGCGTTCACCGCCTCGACACACCCCTCGCGACGGACCCCGCTCGAGGAACTGAACGAGGCGGGGAAGATCGAGGCGCAGATCACCCCGCAGGGCACGCTCGCCGAGCGCATCCGCGCGGGCGGGGCGGGCATCCCCGCGTTCTACACGCCCGCGGGGGTAGGGACGGAGGTGGCGGAGGGGAAGGAGCACCGCGAGTTCGGGGGCCGCACCTACGTGCTCGAGGAGGCGATCGTCGCCGACTACGCCCTGATCCGCTGCTGGAAGGCGGACACGTTCGGGAACCTCGTGTTCCGGCGTTCGCAGCGCAACTTCAACCCGATTATGGCGATGGCAGCGGACTGCACGCTCGTGGAGGCGGAGGAAGTCGTGGAGGTGGGGGAGCTCGATCCTGACCTCATCCACACGCCGGGCATCTTCGTCCAGCGAGTCGTATCCATCCCCGAGGCGGGCGGGATGCTGCAGGCGCCGCCGCTCGCCATGTTCAGCGGGAGGCCGCGGTCGTGAGCGTCGAAGCGAAGCGGTTGACGCGGGACCTGATGGCGGCGCGCCTGGCGGCCGAGTTCGAAGACGGTTGGGTCGTGAACCTGGGCGTCGGAATGCCCACGCGGTGCTCCGACTTCGTGCCCGAAGACCGCACCATCATCTTCCACTCGGAGAACGGCGTGATCGGCTACGGGCGCAACGCGACAATCGAGGAGGCCACACCTTATGTCGTCAACGGTGGCGCCCAGCCGGTGCTGCTGACGCCGTTCGCATCGATCGTGCACCACGCCGACGCGTTCGCGATCATCCGGCGCGGTCTGCTCGACGTGGCCGTCCTCGGGGCGTACGAAGCGGCCACCAACGGCGACTTCGCGAACTGGCGCATCAGCGGACGGAAGGGCGGCGGCATCGGCGGGGCGATGGACCTCGCGGTTGGCGCCAGGCAGGTGTTCCTGCTGCTCGAGCACACGACCCGGGACGGACGTCCCCGCCTGCTCGAACGCTGCGCCCTGCCGCTCACGGCAGCGGGGGTGGTCACGCTCGTGATGACGGACCTGGGCCTCTTCGAGCCCGCCGGCGACTCCTTCCGCCTGCGCGAGATCGCACCCGGATTCACGGTGGAAGACGTGCAGCAGCTCACAGGCGCGCCGGTCGTGCCGGCGCCCGACCTCTGCGAGGTCACGGTCTAGGTCGCGCGACGACCGGGCGAGCGCTAGACAGCCCGGCGAAAGCGCGTTCTCATACAGGCAGGCCCCCGTAGCTCAGGGGATAGAGCAGTGGTTTCCTAAACCATGTGCGCAGGTTCGATTCCTGCCGGGGGTACCAACCGAGACCGTGTTGCGAACGTCCTCTGGCAGGCTGATCTCCGCTGC
>VXRS01000058.1 GCA_009838385.1 Dehalococcoidia bacterium
CCCCGGAACTGCCCCGGCTGCCCAGGGAGAAGCGCCCTTCGTGCCCCGCCGGGTAGCCCCCCACAGCTGTCAGGTCCCCGCCGTCGGCGCCGTAGACCCGCAGGATCCGCGCGTTCGCTCGGGTTGCTGTCACGCTCGGGGCTGTGGGAGCGTTTGTTTCCGCCGTAGCGACTCCCACCGACCCCACCGGGTAGGCGGGATCGACCCCGCGGTAGCGCAGGATCGCGGCGATTGCCTGGCGCTTACCGCCGGTCCATCCCAGCGTCAGGCTCTCCCCCTCCGATCCGTCGGCAAAGCGATACCAGACGGCCAGGGTCGCCTCCTCCTGGTGGGTGAAGCCGGTGTCCGCAAGCGACCACCCCTGTGGGGTGGTCGGCGTGCGCTCCTTGTCAATGGCGAGGATGCCCACGAGCAGATCCCCGCCCTCGCCAGGCGGCACGTCGACGCTGATGCTCTCCAGGCCCCCGCTTGACGTCTTGGCTGCCGTTCGCACGTCGATGAACTCGGGCGCGAGCGAGTCGGCCCCCGCCCTGAACGGTGGCTGGGCACAGAGGGCTGCGGTTACGACTCCTAGCGCAAGGGAAAGGCCGGCCGCTGCGACGAGGGCGCGGAGCTCCACGGGATGCCTCTGCGAACGGAACGGTGAGGATGGTGGCGTTCCGTGCCGCGCGAAAGCATACATTTAAGTTGACAACAGTTTCCGGAGCGCTATCCGGTTTCTGGCCTGATTCCCGAGGCGTCCAGCCATACTGACCGGCCTCGCGTAGACTCCGCCGACAACCTCTTTACGGGAGCGTGCGCATGGGCATCCTCGATCTGTTCAGCCTGGAAGGAAAGATCGCAATGGTGACGGGCGGTGGAGGCGGCATTGGTCGCGGCATCGCCCTCGGTCTCGCGGAGGCGGGCGCTGACGTCGCCGTCGCCGGACGCCGTGAGCAACTCCTCAAGGACGTTGGCAAGGAAATCGAGGACCGCGGCCGCCGCACCCTCGCCCTCCCCACCGACGTCCGTGACTGGTCCAACGTCGAGGGCCTCGTCCAGTCGATGATGGATCACTTCGGTCGCATCGATGTCTGGGTTAGCAACGCCGGCGGCCTGCAGGAGCAGAGCGTCAATTTCCTCGTGAAGACGCCCGAGGAGTCGTGGGACGCCACCACCACCCTCAACTTCAAGGCCCCATGGATGTGCGCCAAGGCCGTGTGGCCTGCGATGCGCAGCACCGGCGGCGGAGCCATCATCAACGTCAGCTCCGTCGGCGCCATTTCCCGTGGCGCTCCGACCAATGGCGTCTATACCGCCTCCAAGGCCGGCCTCAACCACCTCACCAAGACCCTGGCCCTCGAGATGGCCCCCTTCAACATCCGCGTCAACGCCATCCTTCCCGGCTCGGTCCGCACCGAGGACTACGAGGACGCCTCCGGCGGAGACGACGAGTACTTCGCGAAGATGGCCGAAAACGAGCCGCTCAAGCGCCTCGGCAAGGAGGAAGACTTCGGCGCCGCCGCCGTCTACCTCGCCTCCGACGCCTCAAGCTGGGTCACCGGCACGCTGCTCATGGTGGCCGGACACCCGTAGTCCGGACCCTTTGCGGTCGCGCCCCGGTCTGGCTACCGTACGCGCCTGACTCCAGGGAGGTTCATCCAATGCCCGAAGGTATGCGCGACCACGAGGTCGTTTCCGTCTATCCCTACAGCGAAGAGCAGATCGACCAGCTCATGAACGACGCCAGCGAGTGCATCCTCATGTGGGGTACCAAGGACGGCTGGCCCGTCGGCGTCTACCACTCCTTCGTTTGGAGGGACGGCAAGTTCTGGATCACCTGCGCGGCGCACCGCCACCGCGTCGCCGCCATCCGCCGCGATGGTCGCGTTTCCGTCGCCGTTAGCGGCATCTCCGCCCAGAGCCCCGACTCCCCGCGCGGCGCCGCCACGGCCAAGTGCCGAGCCATCGTCCGCGAGGACCAGGAGACCAAGGACTGGTTCTATCGCGCCCTCGCGCACAAGGCCAACCCCGACGACAAGGCGGCCGAGGACGACTTCGTCGAGCGCCTCGACTCGCCCCTGCGCATCATCATCGAGGCCACTCCCGAGAAGTGGATCACCTTTGATAGCGCCAAGTCGGGCAAGGACGTCGCCGGCACCCTCACCGACGAGGAGCGCGGCCCGCGCCTCGAGTCGGACGCCGTCCGCATGCGCGCCGAGCGCGAGCGTCGCGGCCTCGACCCGGACGCCCGTTAGGGGAAACGGCTACGTCTCTGAGCGGGGGAGAACTCTGCGCGGGCAGTATGCGTGCTATCATGTTTGTGTGAGCGCAAGTGCGAAAGCCCCTCTGGCCGGAGACGCCCTCGAATGGAGGCCGTTGCTCTTTGTCCGGTACAGGGAAGGCAAGAAACTGCGGACCGCCGACTTGCGTGGGCCCGAGTGGCGTGAGTCGGCAGAATCTCCTTTGAAGCACCTGTTCGCCAGCCAGGCGCGGCTGTGGGAGGAGAAGGCCATAGACATCGCCCTCCGCGATGGCGTGCCGGAGTGGGTCAGGATTGTTAGGCAGTATGAGAGTGATACGGGGACGGCCTTCGTTCCCTGGTGTGATGTGTTGGCGTTCGAATACCAGGGAGAAGTGCCTCCCGAAGATGCAGTAGCTTTACCGTCACCACGGTGACGGCGCCCCGCTCCTATGTCGTCACGATGGACGACCGACGTGTTCTCACCGTCGTCGCCGACAACGCTCGCACCACCGACTTCCACATCGAGTTCTATCGTGCCGACAGCGAGAGCGAGGTCTTCGTTGCCATGTTCTCGTTGAGTGACGTGGACAGCGTCATCGACCTCGACTCCGTCAGGAGCCACTCTCGCGAAGGCGATGGTCCAGAGCGGACGGAATAGCCCTCCCCGCCGAGGACTGGCTCAGACCACCTCGAACTCGAGGTCCAGCCGCGGCTGCTCGTTCATCGGGCCGGCCACCTGGATGTGCGCCGCCCCGCCCGCCTTCACGCGCGGGTTTCCCATCGCCTGGAGCAACGCCTTCGAGCCGATGACCGCCTCAGAGCGCGCCAGCTGGTAGCCCACGCAGAAGTGCTTCCCCAGCCCGAAGCCGAGGTGACCCGCGCGTCCGCCCTCGAAGTATCCCGACCGTAGCTCCCGCCCGAAATACAGGTCGTCGCGGAAGATGTCGAACTCGTCCGGGTGGTCGAACACGCGCTCGTCGTGGTTCGCCGCGAATATCGAGAAGTGCGCCTCCGCCCCCACCGGGATCGTCTGGCCGTACAGCTCCACCGGCTTCACCACGTCCCTCGACTGGCTCCCTGCCGGCGGGGTGATCCGCATCGTCTCCGTGAACACGCGGTCGAACAGGTCGGGGTCGCGCTTCACCTCCGCGAACTGATCCGGGTTCTCCATCATGTGCACCCACATGTTCCCGATCGCCTTGTCCGTCGTCTCGCCCCCCGCCACCAGCAGCAGGCTCGAGAACGCCTTGATGTCCTCCTTCGACATTCGCGCCCCGTCCACCTCCGCGATACAGAGCTTCGAGATCAGATCCTCGCCCGGGTTCACGCTGCGCTCGTCGACGAGCTTGTCGATGTAGGCGTGGAACTGCTGGTTGCACTCGATGCCGTACGTGCGCTGCTCGGGCGTGCCCGTAAGGCCCGCCATCATCGCCGGGTACCACTCGTGGAAGAGGTCATGGTCCTTCTGCGGCAGACCCAGCATGTCGATGATCACCATCACCGGCAGCCGCGAGCTGAACGCGTCGATCAGCTCCACCTCGCCCTTGTCCGCGAACCCCTGCGCCAGCCGCTCCGCCGCCTGCGCCGTGATCCGGTCGACGAGATCCTGCGTGTTCTTCTCGATGATCGGGATGAGCGGGTCCATGCGCCGCCCCGAGAACTCCGGCGCCACGATGTTCCGCCGCTTCGTGTGCTCCTCCCCGTCGAACTGCATCATCGTCGTGCCGAACACCAGCGCCATCGAGCGTTCCAGGTTCTTGCTCGAGTAGTGCACGTTGTCCTTGAAAGCGTTGCACACGTCGTCGTAGCGCGTGATGTACCAGAGCCCGTGCATCTCGTCGTGGTACACGGGGAAGTGGTCGCGCAGCACCTTCAGGTGCGGATACGGGTCGCGCCAGTACTCCGGCGTGTCGAACACCGCCGGGTCGAAGCTCACGGCCGTCATCGCGTCCCTCCCGCTAGCTCGGCGGCTCCCAGATCGCGGGCTCGAGCCCCATCAACCCGTGGTGGAACTGCTCAGCCGGCAGGTTCGAGACGGGCTGCCCCATCCCCGACCGTGGCGGCAGCTCGACCGGGTGTCCCGGCTCCGACGAGATCAGGTCGCCCGTGCGCCCGTCCTGCAGCAGGTCGAGCATGAGCTGCCCCTGCTGCGCCGGCGTCATCCAGCCCGCCACAACGTCGTCCGGGGGACTGCCGCCCGGGAAGACGCCCCGCAGCATCGGCGTGTCCGTCGCCCCCATGGCGATACCGTTCACGCGAACGTTCTGGCCGTTCGATGCGAACCCCAGCGCCCATGCCTGGATGTAGCCGTTCAGCACCCACTTCGAGGCGTCGTACAGGTCCGTCGACGGACCCCCGCGCGTCCCTCCCGGCTCCAGCGGAGGCAGGATGTGGTCCGTCGAGATGACGACGATGTCGCCCTCCCGCTCCACCAGCGAGGGCGCGAATGCCCGCTCCAGCACGTAGATGCTCTTCACGTTCGTATCCATGAAGCGCTGGTACTCCGACAGCGCTTCCTCGCGCGGCAGATCCATGGGCGTCGACCCGTAGATGCCCGCGTTCATGACGACCACGTCGACCCCGCCGAAGTCCCGCAGGACCGCATCGACGAAGCCGCGCACCGCCTCCGTGTCCGAGACGTCGCACGGGTACGCCCGTACGGTCTGCCCCGAGGTTGCCGCGATCTCGTCTGCGACCGCGCTCACCTCCGGCTTCACGTCGCACACCGCGACGTCCGCCCCCTCGCTCGCGAGCGCCCGCGCGTAGGCCGTCCCCAGCCCCTGCGCCGCCCCCGTCACGACTCCGACCTTTCCGTCCAGGAATCCCATCGTGTCCTCCTAGGCCTCGAAGGCCGACTTCATGACGCCGACCTTCAGGGAGAAGTCGTCGGTCTGGGGTGTCAGGACCACCGGGTCGTCGACCCAGACCGGAATGTTGTAGCCGCTGCGCCCGTCTTCGATCAGGTCCATCACCACCTGCGCAACGTCCGCCGGCTTCATCCAGCTCGCGATCACCTCGGGTGTCAGGTTCTCCTCGCCCGTGAAGCCGCGCAGCATGTGCGAGTCCGTCGCCCCCAGGCAGATGCCGTTCACGCGGATGTTGTGCGGCTCCCCCGCCTTCGACCAGCTCAGCAGGAACCCGTTCAGCCCCCATTTCGAGGCGTCGTAGGTGTCCATCACCCAGCCACCGCCCGTGGGCCGGTTCTTCTGCGTGAAGATGTGGTCGGTGGCGATGTTCACGATCTCGCCCCCGCCCTGCTCCTGCATGATCGGCCACACTGCCCGCGCGAACAGGTAGTAGGCGCGGTTGTTCACGTTCATCACGAGGTCGTAGTCGGCGATCGACTTGTCCAGCGGGTCCGTCGGCGAGGTCATCGCGATCGTGCCCGCGTTGTTGATCAGCACGTCGATCCGCCCAAACCGCTCCATCGTGCTGTCGACCACGCGCCAGCAGTCCTCCGGGACGCCCGTGTCCGCGTGGAACGAGGCCGTCTCGACCCCGTGCGCGTCGCCGATCTGGCTCGCGCGCTCGCCGACGTTGTCGCGGATGTCGCAGATCGCGACCTTCGCGCCCGCCGCCGCCGCGGCGTTCGCAAAGGCGACGCCGAGTCCTTCGGCGGCACCCGTCACGAGCGCCACCTTCCCATCAAGAAATCCCATGACAGCCTCCGGCTCGCGCCCGCCGCTGCGTATCACGGAGCGCGATGCACGCGCATCCTACGAGCCTCAACGGCCCCTCGCATGGCGACCGACGACCGATCGCCGGCCACCGGCCACTATCGGTTCTTCTGGACGTGCTCCCGCCGGTCCGCCGATGAGCTCCAGGTCAGGATCCGGGTCGGCTTGTACGACACCACCACGCGATCCGGCGTGTTCGCGATGTGCTCGTAGCTCGTCTCCCAGTTCTCGCCGCCGTACTTGCGCGCGATCGTCTCCGTCACCGTTCCCAGACCCGGCGTAATCGTGCAGGACTCCGCCGCCAGCACCACCGTGCGCTGGTCCGGGTCGCCCGGCTCGTCGACGCAGATCGAGACGCGCCCGTCCCGCTCAAGGTTCCGCGTCTTCAGGCGCGGCGCGGTCGTGCTGAAGTAGACCGTCCCGTCCTCCCAGTGGAACCAGATCGGCGTCAATTGGGGGAACCCGTCCGGGTTCACCGTCGCCACGATCGCGTTCCTCGGCTCCGCCAGGAACGCATCCATCTCCTCACGGGACATCGGCATAGCGCCACCTCCACGGCCCACGTCGGGCCGCGCGCAAGTGTAGCGCGGCTCCGCTAGCGGTCGCTCCGCCGCACTGCTCGCTCGCCGTTCTCCGTGAACACCACCCGCGACTTCTTACCACCGTGAATCTGTGGTTCCGCCGCCAGCTTCCGGCGCAACAACTCCAGCGGTCCCCCTGGCTCGCAGAGTGACTCCGGCAGGCCGAGCACGTCGACGACAAGGGATCGGTCCAGCTTCTCCCGCGCTGGGTCCTCATCGATCTGGTCAAAGGGCAGGAGTCGCTCGTCGCTCAAGCGCTCAAAGGCTTGTTGGGCCCGCGCGTGCTGTTCGTCAGTCAAGGCTCGCACATCGAGACTGGGGATGTTCGGCATCGCAGTTACAGTGGTTGTACCCCGTCCCGACTGAGATTTGTTGGCATTCCACCAGTGCAGAAGCAGACCTAGCGTCGAGTTGCTCCAGAGAGAGAATGCATACTCGTGGTGGGAGTTGGCGAGCTTGACTGACGGCCAAGCCCGTCCGCCGATGCAGGGCTCCTCTGTCATTGCCACGACAAGCGACTGCGAGTTGAACTGAAGATCAGAGTTGTAGTGTGCCCGGGTTGCGGTTGCCCAAATCCGAGCGGCTTTCTGATCAATCGCTTCTTGGGAGGTTCCCGGACCGGCAGCTTTGATCTGCCCCTCCGAGTCGATTCCTACGACCAACTGCCGGGGTGGATACTGCCGCACTCCTTTCGCCTTCTGAGCCCAGAGCATCGGGTACGTAGGGACCGGATGGATGGGAGGGGAGATCCGGTCGAACGGGCCCCGTATCCTGCCGTTTCGTTCGGTTTCTGTGATGTCGCGATGAACAGGCCCTCGATCTCCGATGTGTCCAAGTTGCGCAACTGGGATCTCTATGTGAGAAGCCGCTGGTTGACCGAGTCCGACCAACCGTCCTTCCGAGAGTCGATATGCCACTTGTGCCAATTCAACATCGGCGATGCCGACAAGCGTCCACGGGCCACTGCTGGGGAGGGGGCATTCAAGCAGGTGACCGCAGTACTCCGTGCCTAGCAGGAGAGGGGTGGTCCCCAAGAGACCGTCGTCAAGCCTACGAATGTCGCCACGGTCGATTGCCGTTCGAATGGCAGTCGCAATTAGGTCTCCGTGATAGGTTGATGTCGGCTGGTTGGCAAGTGTCACGAAGGTGCCACGCCGGGTTGGTGCATGATCCGGATCGGCCCTCTTCGCAACGACTAGGCACTCGGCCATGCCCGTGTCTCCCGAGAAGGAAGCGTCGTGGGATCCCGCTCCGGCGATCGTTACGGCGATCAGGCCGGAATAGTTGTCTCTCCACTGTTGGCGTACCGCTTCCCAGGACTTCCCGCTGAGTGCGCTTAGGGGAAGCACTTCGGCTATCTGCCCCCCCGCTCGCACTTTCCGATGGCTTAGTTCGGTGAAAAAGGAGGCCAGACCTGCATTGCCGTTGGCCGGCGACTGGCGGGCCAAACTCTTCTCTCTCTTGGCCATCGCCGTCTGTACTTCCAGTGGCGTCTCGAAAGCTGCGTAGGCTGGCAGCGGGACATCCCGGTGTTCCCCCTCGTGGTTCGTATTCCTTGTGAAGGGTGGATTCATGATTACGAGATCAAACCTGTTGTGGCCTACCCGGCTAATTAGGTCGTGCACGTCCTCGGGGCTGCGACCCCCTGCCGTTGTTGCCGCGGCTTGCTGAATCAGTCCTGCTTGCACTTCTGCTGCGAGTAATTCGTTTGACCCGACAGCTACGGAGTGACTTTGCTGGTCGCCGTAGGGCATCGTGAGAAGGCACTCGCCGTCAAAGGGTGTGTCCGGATGCGAGCCTGCAAGCATCGCTGCGGTCAGGTGGACGGCGATGTTGAGCACGTCTAAGCCAACAAGGCCGTTTTTCATCAAGGGGCCATGCAGGGCTTTGGCATCTCCTCCGTGAATCTCGTGCAATAGGGAAAGTCGTTGATAAGCAGCTGATAGCAGTGTCCCCGTGCCACAGGCAAAGTCGCCAATTTGGACCGCTTCTAGGGTTCCGCCGTCCGCCCAGTCTGATCCGCCGGGCGGGTCGTCTAGGGGCAGCGCGAGCGATGCAAGGAGGGCTGCACCTTCAGGACGTGTGTAGTTGGCGGCTAGGTATTTCCGGTCCGCGATCAGTCGCTGAAACACGATTCCCGTAAGGTCGTGCGACCGTGTGACACCGCCTTCCACAAGCCTTCTCGAAGTGAAGTAAAGGGGCCGGAGCACGTCGCTGGCCGTCTCGATTGGCATGACGGTCGGGTCGAGGAGTCGGCTCGCCGTACTGAAGATGGGCCAGTAGTTCCGCTCGAGAATGGCGGCCCACTCTGCCAACAGTTCGTCGCGTCTGAACGGCATTCGATGGAATGCATCCAGCGAGTGAACGGCCCGCAGTCGCTCTGTTTCTGGCCGGATCCTGAAGCCAGCCTGTGCCAGGGCCTCGTGAAAAATGAGCGCGTTGATGAGCACGGTCATTGCCATGCGTCTCGTCTGGCCGCTGGCGTCATCAGTCTGTTCCAGGATCTCGGCCACCTGAACACCCCGGTCTTCTCCAACTCGGGGGTGCAGCGTGGAGAAACGGTCTGCCGCGTCGTTAATCCCACCTGCGAGTACGTCTGCCAGCTCGTCGACTCGCTGCCCAGGTGTGGCTGCCCTTCTGACAAGCATCGCGAGGTCCTTGAGCCCGCCTCGAAGCCATCCTCCCGTAGGCAAGCGTTCTCCCCCGTGTTCCTGGTCCTTGATGCGGGTGTACAGCGCGTATTCGAAAGCACTCGTCTCTCGTATCGCCTGCCGGAGCGATGCGCCATCCAAGACGGCGAGTTCCTCGGGGTAGACCAACGCGATAGCAGTCTCGATGTCGTGTTTGCTGCCGACGGGTCGGCTCCCTAGCCGGCCGATAGCGGACTCCTCAGCTCCTCCGTAGTTCGCGTGGTGCTTGGCCTCGATTGCTACCGGCCAGCCAGCCGGCTCAAGCACGAGCACATCCGGGCGCCCTCGCTCACCTACGAGCACGTCCCCGGTACGGTCAGCCTTTACGCTCCAGCCCCGGCGGAGCTGGGTCAGCTCCTCGCCTAGCGCAACGTTGACAGTCTGCTCGTGGGTGCCGTCCTCAGGCATGGAGGGAGTCTAGGGCGAGATGGTGTCACGCGCCCTTTGCCGGGGCAGCCCGCCCCCTACCCCACCGGCGCCTTCGGGAACTCGTAGACCGGCGGCTTGCCGCCCCGCTTCGCCTTGCTTGCCGGGAGCGACTCCGTCCGCTTCGTCCACTCGTCCGGCGACCAGCCCCAGTTGCTGATGATGCGGTAGTGCGAGATGCGCCACTTGTCCCCGTCCGGCACGAACGTCCCCTGGTACAGGCCCCCGCCCAGGCCGCCGTGCCCGCCGGACGTCATGAAGTAGGCGCTCAGCTCCGCGCTCGAGCAGTCCTCCGCCACGTTCACCTGCACGTTCGCCGAGTGGTGCCCGCCCGAAAGCGTCGGCTCCGCGCTCGAATGCGGTCCGTACAGCTCCCGCATCGCCTCGCGGCCCTCGAACCGCAGGTCATCCATCGTCCCCGGTGGGAAGTTGATGACGTCCAGCACCGCGTCCTCGTGGAACACGTCCAGGATGCCGTCCGTGTAGCCGATATCCATGTTGTAGAAGTACTCGTTGAAGGTGCTGATCACCGCTCGCTCCGCCTCCAGGCGGGCGACTCGTGCGCGCAGTTCCGCAAGCTCGTCCGACATCGCAATTCGCTCCTGTTTCCGGTTGTCGCGGAGGATGGACCGCCCGCCGACCCTTCGCAAGACCCCGATCCCCTCGCGTCGCCCCTCACTGTTGCGTTGACACGCCCCGCGAGCGGCCTAGACTCGCTTGCAAGACCATCCCCCTGCGGCGAGGCGACCATGACGGCTCCAACTGAAGCTCCCATCATCGAACCCGGCGAGTTCCTTACCGAGGATCACCGCCTCGACCCCTTCCCCCTCTACAAGAAGATCCGCGACTGGGAGCCCGTCTACCACGACCGCCTCCAGAACCGCTTCTTCGTCAGCCGCTACGAGGACATCTGGGACGCCTACAAGCGCAGCCGTCCCGGTGGCGACTTCACCCGCGGCGTGTACGACATGCAGGGGAAGTACGACTTCGGTTCCGAGTCGCCCCTCGGCGAGACCATCCTCGACATGGGCGAAGGTCCCGAGCACCGCTGGAGCCGCGGCATCGTCGCCGGTGAGTTCGTCGGCAAGAAGCTCGTCACCTGGCTCCCCGTCATCGAGGAGACCGCCGCCGAGATGATCGAGCAGTTCTCGCAGGAAGCCGCCGAGGACCTCGCCTCGGGCATCTCGAAGCAGGGCGAGATCGACCTGGTCACGCAGTTCAGCCAGCGTTTCCCCATCCGCGTCATCGCCGGGATGCTCGGCCTCCCCCGCGAGGACTTCGACTACTTCGAGAGCATCTACAACACCCTCTTCGCCGGCATGGGCTACGGGCGCGCCTACTTCCGCTCCGCCGAAAAGGCGAAGTTCGCGCTGCACGACTACCTCACGCCCATCATCGCCGACCGCCGCGCCAACCCCCGGACCGACCTCATCTCCAAGTTCGTCACGGCCGAGATGTCCGGCGAGATGATGACCGACCACCAGATCAAGTCGTTCGTCGCCCTCCTCCTCGTCGGCGGCGGCGACACCACCCACAAGGCCATCGACTCCATGTGGTGGAACCTGCTCAACAACTACGAGCAGTACGAGGCCGTCCGCGACGACCCCGAGCTGATGGACCGCGTCTTCACCGAGATGCTCCGCTTCGATGGCTCGAACCACTACCAGCCGCGGCGCGCCACCCGCGAGACTGAGCTCGGCAACCGCGTCATCCCCTACGGCGCCAACGTCGCCCTCTGCCTCGGCTCCGGCAACCGCGACGAGCGCGTCTTCAAGAACCCCGACCAGTTCAACATCTTCCGCGACGACCTCTACTTCGGGAAGGAGCTGCGCGTCGGCTACTGGCAGGACGGCGTCGCCAGCCACCTCGGCTTCGGCCAGGAGCGGCACTTCTGCATGGGCTACGCCATGGCCCGCCAGGAGGCCGTCATGGCTGGCAAGATGCTCCTCCAGGTCCTCAAGAATCCGCGCCTCAAGGACGTCCCCAACGACGGCATCGTCTTCCCGCCCCCGGGCAAGGGCGGCGTCCGCGGCGTCACCCACCTGGAAATCCAGTTCGACGTTTCCTGAGTCCGGCAGTAGTGGTTCCCTCCCCACCGATTCCGCCGCGAGGGATGAGGTCGTGCGCGAGCGCTGATTGAGGCCGCGCGGGGGCAGGTGCAACCCTCTATCATGCCCGCGCGGCGCAGGCGTTCTCCCCACGCGGCGATAGCCGTCCGAGCGCGCCAAATTCAGCCGGCCCAGAGAAACGAATGGCCACCATCCTCGCCCACATCAAGATCAAGGAAGGCAAGGAAGCCCGCTTCGAGGAGCTCGAAGGCGAGCTCTGGCGCGACACCCACGCCAACGAGTCGAACGTCCGCCGCTACGAGTTCTGGCGCGGCGCCGAGAAGGGCTCCTACTACGGTCTGCTCTCCTTCAACAGCTACAACGGCTTCATCGAGCACCAGGCCAGCCCCCACCACGAGGACTCCGGCCTCGGCGAGGTGATCGAGGGCATCCAGCTCGAGTGGATAGACCCGGTTCCCAGCGCTTCCGACCTTGCCACCACCGATACCGAGCCGCTCTTCGAGGGCGCAAACGACCTGCAGAAGCAGTATCACGCCAACTTCCAGCCCGACGTTCAGGACTGGTGGAGGGCGCTCCGCGCAGGGGCGTAACCCCGCCGAACGTATTGCCAAGCGCTATGCGCATCCGCCAGAATCGCCGCGCCTTGTGGTCAGCGATCGCTGGCCGGGGAGCGTGAGGGGGAGACATGCGGACTTACATCATCCGCCGCCTCGTCGCCATTCCCCTCATGCTGCTGCTCCTCTCCCTGGTCCTTTTCCTGCTGATCTGGACGCTGCCGGGTGACGCCTCCTTCTCTGCCGCCCTGAGCATCTCGGACGTCCCCAATCTCGAAGTCGCCCGCGAAAGGCTCGGGCTCGATCGCCCCTGGTACGTTCAGTACGGGGACTGGCTTGGCGGCATCTTCGTGGGTGACCTCGGCGAGTCGCTGACGCCCCCGCACGACTCCATCATGGGCTCCGTCAAGGAGCGCCTGCCGAAGACCCTCGAGGTTGGCCTGTTAACGATCCTTCTGTCGGCGGCCCTCAGCGTTCCCGTGGGCGTGATTTCGGCTGTGAGGCGCAACAAGCCCGAGGACTACCTGCTGCGAGCGGGCACCATCCTCGGCATCTCCGTTCCCAACTTCTGGACGGGAACGCTGATCATCATCTACGCCTTCGTGTGGTTCGACTGGAATCCGATCCAGGACTGGGTCGACTTCACCGAGGATCCCCTCAAGAACCTCGCCATCGTCATCTTTCCCGCGGGCGTGCTGGCCTACGCGGGGGCCGCCTACACGGCCCGCATCATGCGCTCGGCCATGCTCGAGGTGCTCCACTCGGACCACGTTCGCACGGCGCGCGCGAAGGGGTTGCGCGAGCGGGTCGTCATCTTCCGGCACGTCTTCCGGAGTGCCCTCATCCCCGTGCTGACGGTGGTGGGTCTGCAGCTCGGGACCATCCTCGGCGGAGCCATCGTGGCCGAGCAGATCTTCGCCATCCCCGGCATGGGCCTCTTCGCGCTGGAGCGGGTCATAGCGCGGGACTACCCCGCGGTCCTCATGGTCACCATGATCTTTGCCGCGATGTTCATGATCGTCACCCTCCTGGTTGACGTCCTCTACACCTACGTCGACCCGCGGATCAGGTACTAACGATGAGTGACGCGTCGGAAGCGGCCACCACCCCGGCATCGGGCTCCCTCCTGGAGCAGGAGTATGCGATCCCGCCGCAGCAGCGGTTCAATCCGCTGCGCTGGGCACGCCGTGAGCCGGCAGGCGCCCTCGGCGTCATCGTCATCATCATCGTCGGGTTCATGGCGGGCGCCGCGCCCGTTTTGAACACGACGAATCCGGACACGCTGGAGTCGTTCACACCGCACGTTCTCGTCGGGCCGAACAGTGATTACTACTTCGGCACTGACCGCCAGGGGAGGGACCTCTGGTCGAGCGTGCTCTACGGCGGTCGTATCTCCCTCAAGATCGGCATGGCGACCGTGCTCGTGGGGACGGTCGGGGGCACGCTGCTGGCTCTCATCGCTGGCTTCCTCGCCGGCGCCGTCGACTTCGGCCTGAGCCGCGTGGCCGACATGCTCTTCGCCGTCCCCTCCCTCCTGTTAGCCATGATCATGGACATCGTCCTGGTGGATAAGCTTCCCGACTTACCCGCCCTGCCGGCGGAGGAGTTGGCGCGTGTGCTGGCGATCGCGTTCTTCTTCATGCCCGGCGCCTTCCGCATCATGCGAGGGTCGGTGCTGGAGCAGCGCAGCGCGCAGTATGTGGAGGCCGCCACGCTTATCGGCGCGGGCCAGTTCCGCATCATGCTGCGCCACATCCTCCCCAATATCACCGGCCTCATGATCGTGCTCACCACCATCAGCCTGCCCGCCGCCATCCTCACGGAGGCCACGCTGTCTTTCCTGCTCGGGTCTGACGCACCGTCGTGGGGGGCCGAGCTCAGCGGCGACTCGCGCCAGTTCTTCAGGCGCGCGCCCTGGCTCGCCATCTTCCCCGGCGCGGCCCTGGCGCTTACGGTGTTCGCCTTCAACATGTTCGGCGACTCGATCCGCGATACCCTCGACCCCCGATTGCGGGGCCGTATCTAGCCGCGAACTGCCCCCCTGGACCCGTTGAAACGCGATCCCCGCAGGGGTTATTGTGCGCGCCACAGCATCTGCTAAACGCTCCGGCAAACTATCGCGAGCGGGGAGGGCACTGAGATGCGCGATCGAGACAACTACTGGCTTCGCCTTCGCGGGCGGAAGCTCAGCCGCCGCCGTTTCCTGGCGAGCACCGGCGTAGCCGCTGCCGGTTCGGCGGCAATCCTCGCCGGGTGCGGCGACGACGATGACGACGACGACGCTGCTGCCCCGGCTGCCACGCAGGCCGCCGCTGCCACGCAGGCCGCCGCCGCCACGCAGGCCGCCGCTGATGACGACGACGCGGCCGCCGATGCCGACGCCGGGTCTGAGGACACACAGGCCGCCGCTGCAGAGGAGGAAGCGCCTGCCGCCGGCCCGAAGCGCGGCGGCACGTACCGCTCCTGGAAGCGAACGGAAGACATGGGCATGGACCCCGCCGTCTTCCACACCGACAACCAGGAGGTCGTGTACCAGGTCTACAACCACCTGCTCGACTTCCAGGTGAGCAAGGGCACCTTCTCGCTCGACGGCGTCGTCGGCTACGAGCAGGTAGACGACACCACGCTCGTCTGGAGCCTGCGCGAGGGAATGCAGTTCCACAACGGCGACCCCGTCACCTCCGAGGACGTCGCCTTCACCATCGAGCGGCCCCCCGAGCTGCTCGCCTCGCTGGGCGCCACTCACGTGCCCGCCAGCATCTACAACTACTTCGACAGTGTCGTGCCGGTCGACGCCACGCACGTCCAGGAGAACTGGACCGGGCCTCGAGCCGACGCCCTGCTCCATCGCTCCCGCCAGTACTTCGGCATGATCAACAAGAAGCTGGTGCTGGCCCAGCCCGACCAGACGGGCCAGGAGCACGTGCGCGGCATGGCCGCCGGGCCGTTCATCCTCTCCGAGCGCAGCGCCGAGGGAACCCACCTCGTCCGCAACCCGGACTACTACGCCCATCCCAACCCCGATGACGGCTTCGTCGAGGATGGGCCCTACATCGACGAATACGACGTCCGCATCGTCGCCGACAACGTGACGGCGCGGTCCCTCCTCGAAAGCGGCGACCTTGATGCCTACGGCTCCATTGACGCCCTTGAGGCAGAGGGGCTGGAGGGCAACCCGAACGTGGCGGTCGAGGGCGCGCCCGCCGGCGGCTGGGCCGTCCTCGGCTTCGACGGAGGCAAGTGGCGCGACGAGCGCGCACGGAAAGCAATCCGCAACGCGTTCAACTACCAGGCCTTCATCAACAGCATCCACGCCGGCAACGCAAGGTTGCAGGCGCCCCTTACCATCATCAACGCCCGCTTCCAGCGCCTCACCCAGGAGGACCTGGCCGGCTACTACCGGTACGACCCGGACGAGGCTCGGGCCCTCTGGGAGGCCGCCAAGAGCGACGCTGCCTCCCGCGGCGAGGACCAGGCCAAGTACGACTCGATCTACGAGTACGTCGACATCCACACCATCCAGGGGCCGGCGTACCTCGCCATCGCCGAGTTTGCCGCCACCAACCTCACCGAGGTGCTCGGCACCACCTTCGAGGTGTCCAGCGCGGACATCCAGACCTGGGTGAGCGCCGCCAACGACAACACCGACGACGTGAAGCCCTGGGGCCTGCTCCAGAGCGGCACCGGCGTCGGCGGAGGCACGGACGGCGCCCCCGACGCGTCCTACCTCTCGTGGTTCGATCCCCAGCAGTACGGCAGTGTCGCCTTCAACTTCCGAACCGACTCGCCGCACCCCGAGATCGCCGAAGGCTCCGCCCACGTCGGCGAGCAGATGCTCGCGCAGACGCAGGAGCTGGACCACGAGACCCGTGTGCAGATCATCACCGACCTGCAGCGCTGGATCCTCGATCGCGCCTGGGGCATCTTCACCATGCCGATGGCCGCCGAGTCCTACCTCGCCGTCAGCTCGCGCCTGCGCGACTACGGAAAGGACGACTGGTTCAACGGCTACTCGGGCAACAACACGCCCCGCCGCGAGGCGGCCTGGCTGGACGACGCCTAGACCGGCTCCCGCCGGTAGCACCGGAACCGACCGAGGGCCCCGGGGATTTCCCCGGGGCCTCTTTTTTGGCGGCGGCTACGTGCGAACCCGCTACACTGGCGAGTAGCCATGACCGACCAGGCAGCCCCTGTCGCGACCCCCTCCGCGGTCCCCGTCCCGCGTGCCCGCGGCATGCGCGATCTGCTCCCCGAGCAGATGCGCGCCTTCCGCCACGTCGAGGACGCCTTCCGCGAGGTCGCCCGGCACTGGGGCTACGAGGAGATTCGCACACCGACGGTCGAGAGCTACAGCCTCTTCACCTCCGCCGGCGCCCTCTCGCCGGAGATGCTCGCGGGCGCCTACACGTTCCTCGACTGGGACGGCTGGAGCGGCGAGCGCGTCATGCTCCGCTACGACTCGACCATCCCCGTCGCCCGCGCCGCTGCCGACGCCGGCATCGAGCCCCCCGCGCGCCTCCTCTACGTCCAGAGCGTCTTTCGCGGAGCCGAGGGTGAGGACTGGCAGTGCGGCCTCGAGTACCTCGGCGCCCCGCCAGTCGTCGGTGACCTCGAAGTGCTCGCCGTCGCCGCCGACACGTTTGCGGCGCTCTCCCTGCCCGTCGATCTCCGTCTCACCCACGCCGGCGTTGCCCGCGCCGCCGTCGATGCTGCCGGCCTCACCGACGTGCTCGCTCGCCGCGCCCTCCTCGACGATGTCGCCGGGAACGGACTCGCGGCCGTCCAGGGCGCGTTTGCCGATGATCCTGCCGCGCTCGCTTTCGTCCAGGCGGCGCTTGGTGGCTCGGGCGAGCTCGCCCTTGTGGACAACCTGATCGCGCTCGCGCGGACCGGCCTCCCCGGAGCCGCTGCCCCCCTGGAGGAGCTTCGAGAGGTTGCCGCCGCGCTCGTCGCGACCGGCCGCGCCGTCGCCATCGACTTCACCCTGCCCTTCGACTTCGACTACTACTCAGGCGTCACCTGGGAGTTGCGCGGCGAGGGTGGGGCCTGGGGACGCGGCGGGCGCTACCAGCCCGCCGGCCCCGGCGCCCCCGAGAGCGCCTGCGGTTTCGCCCTCGACGCCGATCGGCTCTCGGGGCACTTCACGGATGCGCCTTCGCGCGGCGCCTCCGTGGCCATCGTGGCCGAGCGCGAGGCCGGCCTCGCCGGCGCCCTCCGCCTGGCCAGCTCCCTGCACCGCCACGGCATCTCCGCCGCCCTCGGCGACGCCCGCGATGCCTCTATCCGCCTCATCGTCGGACCCGAGGGCATCTCCGCCTCGTCGTCCAGCTCCTCCCTCGACCGCGCCACTCTCGACGAGGTGGTGCAGTTCGTGCTGCAGCACAAATGAGCAGCCCCGGAGCCCCGCTCGGCCTCGCCGTGCCGACCGGCTCACTGCGCGAGCCGGTGGGTGAGCTGCTTGCCTCGCATGGTCTCGTCATGGACGGCTACGAGGCCGGCTCCCGCCTGCTTCGTTCCGAGGTGAACGACCGCGGCTTCCGCTTCCGGGTCTTCCGCGAACGCGACATCCCCATCCAGGTCGCCCTCGGCAACTACGACCTCGGCATCTGCAGCGATGTCTGGGTGGCCGAACTGCAGGCGCGCTTCCCCGGCCAGCAGGTCGTGCGAGTGGGGGCCCTCCCCGGCCCTGCGACCGAGGTCTGGCTCTGCGCCTCCCCGGCCGCCGGCCTCGGCCCCGGCCAGGTTCCCGACCCCCGCTCCCTCGACGGCGGCCGGCGCGCGACGGAGCTCCCCAAC
>VXRS01000268.1:0-2356 GCA_009838385.1 Dehalococcoidia bacterium
CATACCGGCGTACTGTACCTGCCGCTTGTGGAGGGAACCCCTACTCCGCCCGGACGGCGAAGCGGCCGCTGTCGCTCCGCCCGAACACCTCGGGCAGGTAGGTCTCTTCCGCGAACGTGGGGGCGACGAAGAAGTCGCCGGGCGTCGTGGCGCGGGCGTAGTAGACGTACTCGTGAACGCCCTTCGGGATGCGGCTCGCGAGCAGCGTCACGCGGTCATCGCGCAGGTCCACCTGGTCCCAGGGGCTGAAGTACCACGCGTACCAGGGCGCATAGAAGGAAGACCCTCCGCGGAGGACCGCCGCCGCCTGATCTTGCTGAAGCTCCTCCCGCAGCCAGGGGGACACGATCGCCAGCTTCGGGTCGATCGGCTCCAGACCCGCCGGCAGGAAGTCCTCGACCCGCGCGAAGAGCCGGTCGGCGGGCGCCACCACCGTCACCGTCACCCGCACCACGTCGCCCAGCGATGCGCTCGTGATGGGCGTGTCCGGATCCTCCAGCAGCGTGTAGCGGTGCGAGACGGCGAAGCCGCGGTTGAGCGCCTCGATCTCCTTCGCCGGCGTCACGTAGCGCAGGTTGAGGCTGTAGTACAGGCGCCCCTCGGTGTCTGGCTCGCGCTCGAACTGCACGCGGCTCACCTCGCCGAGTGGCAGGGCGTCGAGCCCGAGCGCCACGCCGTCGAGGTAGTCGCCTGCGGGTACGTCGAAGTGCCCGTCGAGCACGCGCCCCGTGTTGAGCAGCACCTGGTAGTCGTAGACGCCCCGCGTTTCGCCCGTCAGCTCGGCGAAGGCGCCGAGCGAGGCCATGCCCTGCGCCCGCTCGACCGAGCTCTTCCAGCGCTGCTCGGAGCGCGCCAGCACGAGCCAGCGCGCCGTCTCCTCGACCAGCGGATGCTGGGGGTCGACCTCGATCAGGGCGCGCAGCACCAGCGCCGTCACCCGCACGCTGCTGTTGTGCATGCAGCCCGCAATGCGCTCGTCCTCCCAGTGGTTGCCGTTGGCGCTCGCGAAAGTGGCGGCGGTGAGGTCGTTCAGCAGCGCGCGAACTGCCTCGTGTTCCGCTCCGTGGCCGCTCGCCAGCAGCCCGAGCAGCACGTACGCCCGACCCCAGTTCGTCAGCTGCGTCCGGTGGTCTTTCACCAGCGACCGCAGCAGGCCAGCCTGTTCCCGTGCCAGCGGACTGACCACGCCGCCCTCGTTCGCGGCGCTCGTGAGGGCGTACAGCAGGAAGGCGTGCTGGTTCACGTCCGCCGGACGCATGACGTCCGTGCGGCGCTGCACGTGCTCCGTGATGAACCGCGTCGTGCGGTTGTACTGGTACTCCGGCAGGCCGTAGCCGACGTCCCTCGCCTCCCCCAGCGCGATCAGCACCCAGCCCGTCACCCACACATCGCTCCGGTAGCACGTCCGGCACCAGGCCCACCCGCCGTCGTACATCTGCGCCGCGACGAGGGCGTCGATGTCCTTGGCGAGCTGGCGATTTTGCGCTTCTGTCAGACCACTGGCGCTGGCGCGCTGCACCGCGACCGTCGCGACGATGCGGCTGGCGATGCTGACGTTGGACTCCCAGCGGTACGGCCGGAAGTGCGCCAGCTCCTCGTCCAGCGCGCCCACCAGCGAGGCCTGTAGCGCGAGCTCCAGCGATCCCTGTCCCGTGATGACGTATTCGGGCAGGAAGATTGCCTCGATCCGTGCCGTGTCCTCCACGACCCCGCCCGTCGCCGTCGTCTCGGGTGTCACGTCCAGGTGCACGGGCAGGCTCAGCTCGACCGCATCGCCGTACCCGCCCCCGGCCGTCGCCGTGAAGCGCACCGTGGCCGTGCCTTCAGCGCGCGCGCGCGCGGTCCACGAGAAGATGGCCGACTCGCCCGCCCCGACCTGCCTCGTCTGGGTCACCTCTCCGGTTAGGGTCACCCCCTCGACGGCAATCGTGACCGTCACCTCCCGCGCCTCGTCCGTGCCGTTCCGCACGAGCGTCCGCAGCGACACCTCGTCGCCGACGCGCAGGAACCGTGGCAGCGCCGGTCGCACGAGCAGCGGCTGCGTCACCAGCAGCTCGCTCGCACCCTGCCCCACCAGTGTCTCCGCCGTCACGGCCCGTGCCTGCGCCCGCCAGGTTGTGGCGTTGTCGGGAAGTTCCAGCTCGAAGCTGGCCCTGCCGTCCGCATCCGTCACGAGCTGCCCGATCCACAGCGCCGTGTTCTGGAAGTTGGAGCGAACCTGCGGCTCCTCGCCGGCATCCTCCTCGGCCCGGAAGGAGAGCATGAGCGCCGGCGATTCGGCCGAGGCGTCGTCAGCCATCTCCATGGCGGCTTGTTCGGCGACTTCGCCGTCCGCTTCGTCGTCTCCCGCGCCCTT
>VXRS01000268.1:2456-5522 GCA_009838385.1 Dehalococcoidia bacterium
CCATGGCGGCTTGTTCGGCGACTTCGCCGTCCGCTTCGTCGTCTCCCGCGCCCTTTTCGCCCTCCGCGACCTCGTCGAACGCCTCGTTCTGGCGGTCGACGGAGACGGCGAGCGACGAGGCTGTCCGCACCCCGAGGGCGCGTTCGAACCAGAACGCCGTCATGCCGTCCCGTGCCGACTCCGCCCGCAGCGACAGCACCGCCTGGTCGACGACCGCCACCGACACGTCCGCCTCCACCCCGTTGCCCTCCGAGTCGGTCACCCGCACCTCGTAACGGACGGTCTCGCCCGGCGTGGCGCGCTCGCGATCGGGCTCGATACTTACGTCGAGCCGCCGTGGAGCCGTCGAGATCGATAGCTCGACGTAGCCAACGTGGTAGCGCGGGTAGGGGTCTTCGTCCGTGGGCGGCCGGTACAGCACGACGCCCACGTAGATGTTGGGGATGTGCCGGTCCTCGATGGGGATGCGCAGGACTTCGCTGTTCGTCTCGAAGCGCCGCACCTCCGTGCTCAGCACGCGCCCGCGCTCGATGGTCACGAGGCCCGTAGCCCCGGCGAAGGGCGCCGGCACGAGCACCTCCGCGACGTCCCCCACCTCGTAGCTCTCGCGGCCGGCGATCAGGTCGATGACATCGTTCTCGCGCACCGGCCACGGCGCGATGTCGCTGCCGCTGACCCAGAGGTAGCGGGCCGACCGCGCCACGCGGCCTTCGTCGTCCGTCGACTCCGCCACGAGGCGGTACGACCCCGCCCTCGGTGGCGTGAACTCGATCGACCCCTCGCCGTCTTCCCCGGTCGTGACCGTTTGCGTGTCGACCTCGGTCTCTTGAAGCTCGTACCGGTAGCGATAGCCGCCGTGGTCGGCGCGCTCTTTCGTGCGAATCCACTCGCGCTCGTAGGCGCGTACCGTCACCGGCCGGTGCGCGCCTACCGTGCCTGTGTAGTCCACCGTCACGAGGTCGACGGTGGTGGGTTCCTCCGCCCGTGCGATGTACGACTCCGGCCTGATGCCCGCGTACCAGGTGGCCGGATGGACCGTGACCGTCGTGCTCCCCGCAATCGCCTGCGCGTTCGCGTCCGTCACCGTCGCGCTGATGGTGAACGCCTGCGTGCCTTCCTCCGGCTCCAGCGTTGCGGGAACCTCGAAGCGCGCCACGCCCTCAGAGTCAGTGCGCGCTTCGCCGTGGCTGCGCCGCGGATTCCGCTCGTCGTTGCCGGACCACCACCACCAGTAGGTGCGCTCCGAGAACGAATAGTCCTCGTAGCCCTCGACCGTGATCTCGGTCGGGATCGATTGCGCCGTCCACTCGGTCGACGCGTCTGCGACAGGGCCGCCGAAGAAGAAGGCCGCTCGCGCCTCCGTCGGAATCATGTCCCCGGAGACGTAGTCCCCAGCGGCCGCCTCAACCTCCACCTCGAACTCGGGGACCCGGAACTCGGCCACCGTGAAGCGCGCGGTCGTGATGTGGCGGTCGTTCTCGCCCCTGAGCCAGATCCAGTAGGTGCCGGTCGGGGCGTCCGTGGGGAGGATGAGTTCGCCGCTGAATGTGCCCAGTTCATTCAGCTCGACCTCGCTCGTCAGCATGTCGTCGTAGGCCGCGTCGCGAATCCTCAGGGAGAAGGTCACGGCTGCACCCGGGACCGAGTAGGTGGCGTCATCGTCAAGGCGCACGACGCCCTTGTAGAAGACGGTCTCGCCCGGACGGTAGATGGGCCGTTCGGTGTAGAGGTGCCCCACCGGACGGGGGTGGAAGGGGGAAGTGGGGACTTCGAGCTCCCACGGCCCGGAGCCGAAGTCCCACGCGGTCGAGGCCACGCCCACGCGCCCCTCCCCGTCGATCCGCACCAGCTGATCGCGGTACCAGGACCAGTACCAGTCGCCGCCCTGTCCGGTGGTGGCCAGCCGCGCCAGCCCGTCCGCATCCGTTGCCGCGTGCTGGTACGGGCCGGGGGAGTCGTCGTCGATCGGCCCCGCACGCACGCTCGTCGCGTCCAGCGGTTCACCCGAGTCGTAGTCGAGCGCCCACACCAGCAGTTCGTCGAATGCCAGCTTCGTCACGATGGCCGTATCGACCACGCTGAAGACCCGCTTCAGCGGGCGGCTGGAGTCCTCTCTCGTCGCGGCGAGGAAATAGTGCCCCTTCGCCAGCGGTTCCGGACCGCTCAGGGCCGTCGAGTACAGCCGCGAGGCGTCCTGCAACTCCTCGTTGATCGGCTCCGTCCACTCCCGAAGCGAGTCACCGGCGGGCCAGAAGGTGACGCGGTAGCTGTCGATGAAGCCCCTCCGCAGCAGCGTTTCCGCCTCCGAGTCCGACAGACGGAAGAGCTGGAAGCGCACCTCCTCGACTCGCGCGGCGTGGTAGTAGAGCACCTGCTCGTGGCTGGCCGAGTACGTCGAGAAGGTCGCGGCGGCGAGGCTCAGCGACGGATAAGGCTCGCGCGTGGTGAACGAGAACTCGTGGGCCGGGAGCGTCCGCCCACCCCGGTCGCGGGCGCCCTCCGCGACTCGCACGGTGTATTCGGTCGAATACTCGTAGGAGAAAGAGATCGTGATTTCCTGTGGGTTCCAGGAGTACGAGTGCACCTCGATGTCCTCGGCGTCCACCCCGCTGACTGACACGCGCTCCTCGAACGACTCGAGGTCCGTCGGGTTGTTGTAGATGAGCGCGATCCGGTAGGGACTCACGCCTGTCTCGCCGTCTTCGGGGTATGTGCGCAGGAGCTCTGGCAGCCCGATCGTCGTGAAGCGCGCCGTGCGCTCGTTGCGGGTCATCCCGCCGCTGACGCTTCGCAGCCCCACTGAGATGGTGATGTCGTACTCCGTGAGCAATGCCACCGGCTCGTCGGGCGTGAAGGTCGCGACCGTGCCGTCCTCGTTCCACTCGAACCCGCCGGGAATCGCCGCCCCGCCAACGGCCCGGAGCGTCACGCCCGCCTCCACCGACGCGCGGTCCATCGGCTGGTTGAACGCGATCACGATCGGGTCGTCGGGTTCGACGAACTTCGCGCCGTCGTGCGGCGTGACGCTCGTGACCGCCGGCTGGATCGTCGAGAAGCTCCACGTGT
>VXRS01000268.1:5622-17934 GCA_009838385.1 Dehalococcoidia bacterium
TCGTGCGGCGTGACGCTCGTGACCGCCGGCTGGATCGTCGAGAAGCTCCACGTGTAGTCCGCCTCCAGCACCCCGTCGACTGCCGAGGCCAGGCCGGCGGGAATGCGTACCGAGTAGGTCGTGCTGGGCTCCAGGTTCGTCGGGATGAAGCGGTACAGCGACGTGTTCAGCCACTCCCCCGCGCCTGCCAGGGGCGGGTCGAACTCCAGCACGGACGCCGCCGGTCCCTCCTGGAGGACCGTGAGGGGCGCCACCGAGCGGTTGAACTGCACGAGGATCTGGGCGTTCGTGGGCACGTTCGCGTCCCCGTCGCCGGGGATGACGGAGGCGACCTCCAGCTGCCCCTCGACCCTGAACGTATGGATGTAGTCGCTCACGAGCCCCACGGCGCCGGCATCGACGATGGCCTGGTACTGCTGCCCGCGCTGCCAGCCCGGGTAGTCGGGCTGGAACAGGAGCGTTCGGCTGTCGAGCCAGGCGAACGCCCCTTCGATCGCCGGTGCGAACGAGACGAAGTCGGCCCCGTGGGTCGTGGCGGGGGGATCGGCGAAGGCGAACGTCAACGCGGCCAGCCGTGGGACCTCCTCCCTGCCCGGCGAAACCGCGACCGCGGGCGCCTCAGGGGCCGCCGGCACGGCCACCGTGATGTCGCCGTAGCGGTAGTTCCCGCTGCTGCTGAAGCCGTCGTCGAGGGGCAGCCGGATCGTCCCCAGAACGTCCCAGTCCCCGCCTTCCGGTCGCGCGCTGATGTCGATCCGCAGGGGGTTGCTGATCTGTTGCCACACCCGCACCTCCACGCCCTCGACCGTGATGTCGCCGAAGCGGAAATGGCGGGTGCTGCTCAACCCGTCGTCGAGGAGCAACGGGATCGTCCCCAGCGCGTCCCACAGGGTTCCCTCGGGACGGGCGCTGATGTGGATGCGCAGCGGATCGTCCACGTGCTGCCAGACGCGCACGTCGACATCGGTGGCGTGCCCCGGGTGGGCGCCTGCCACGCCGGCGCCGGCGACGAGGGCCAGCGCCACCACGAGGGCGCCCAGGAATCCGTGCGTCAACGCCGGGCCAGGGTTCACGGAGCGGGGTTCCTCCCTGGAGGTGGCGACACCCTAGCACCCTCCCCGACGATCTGCCCCATCCGGCGCACGGAGAACCGTCCGGGGAAGGCGCTGGGTGTCACCTACCAATATGCGTCCCCGGACGCGATCGTTCCGTCTGGCTAGAGGAAGTGCGTTTCCGCCAGGAACTCGCGCACCGACGCCGCGCACAGCTCCGGCTGCTCCAGCTGCAGGAAGTGCGTCGCGTCGGGAAGGAAGTCGTAGTCGACTTCCCGGATGTCGCCGAGGTCGAGCGTGGGCAGATACGAGTAGGGCAGGGTGGGGTCGGCTCCCAGCACCTTGATCGGGCACTTGATGCTCGTGAAGTCCACGAACACCGAAAAGAGTCGCCCGAACTCAACGATCTGCGCCTCGTACTCGCGTGGACAGATCAGCTCGTAGCCGCCGCCCGACGAGGACGCTCGCAGCGTCGCCTGCGCGATCAGGGGAAGCACTCCCGGCACGACATGCCGGTAGCTGGGCGAGAACCCCAGCAACTCGGTGAAGTCTTCGCGGCTCTTGAACTGGTAGCCCCGTTTCCGCGCCATCGAGGCCGTCTTCAGCGACGCCTCATCGAACTCCTCGTGGCTCACCCCCGGCTTGCGCAGCGGGGGGTCGAACAGGAACAGCGCCGAGAAGCCCTCGCAATGGCTAGGCGAGAGCAGGGTCGTCATCGCCGACACCGAATGGAACACGCCGGCCTTCGGCTTGGCCCCGAACTCGGCGTCGATCGCTTCCAGGACGAGGTCCTGGTCCCGGCTGATCGTCGGAATGTTGTGCGTGTCGGGTGGCCCCACCCCGTTCCAGCCGTGGTTTCGCAGGTCGTAGACCAGCAGGTCGAACTCCTCCATCAGGAGCGACCAGAACGGGTAGTACACGTCGATGGCCAGTCCGTTGCCGTGGCCGAGCACGAGCCGGGGTCCGTCGGGATTGCCGTGCCGGCGCACGCGGATGACCGTGTCGTCGTCCACCCGCACGTCGAGCGTCGCAAGGGGCTCCGGCACCTCCCACACGGTCTCGGTGTCCGTCATCGCGACTGCGCTCGCTCGCCGCCCGCCTCGGAAATCACCTCCCGCGCAAGGGCGGCCGCGAAGTCCTCGCCGGCAATGTCCTCCACCTGCAGGGTCACGCCGGGCAGCTGCGGCAACTCGATCTGTCCACGCGGGGCTCCGTCACGCACCGAGGGCGGAATCTCGAAGGTCGTCGCGTCGACCAGGAGCCCCTTGCCGTGCGCCTTCAGCAGCGCCTCCTTCATCGTCCACAGCCGGAAGAAGGAGCGAAGCTGGGCGGCGCCCCCCTTCGAGGCGACCTCGCGGTGTTCGTTCTCGCCCAGCACGCCGTCCATGAGCAGGTCCAGGTTTCTCCGGTCCCCGAGCTCCTCCACGTCCACGCCCAGCCGGCCGCCGGGGGCGATCGCGATCAGCCCGTGCCGCCCGCCGTGACTCACGTTGAAGCTGATGGGAGCTTCCACGCCCCCCACCCTAGCCCATGGCTTGCCGTGCTCGGAAGTCTCGAAGCTGAGTTCGCCGTTCCCGCAGCCGAGTTGTTCGCACAACGCCGCCCGCAGGGCGGCGCGGCACAGGAGGAACTGGCGCTGCGGTCCCGAGTACGGGTACCCCTCCCAGCGACCCCGCTCCCCCTCGTCCAGCCAGGCCACCGCCTCCGCCTCATGGTCTGGGTCCGCCGTGAGGTCAACATGCACAACCGACACTCCGTCCAGGTTCCTGAACGGGCGCCACCATGGTGCGGAAACAGGAGCCGACATCGCGGGCTACGCGCTCCTGCGGGCTTGGGAGCTCCCGGAGGGAGCCCTCCCCCTAGGCTGCGTCGAGGTGTGCGACCAGGTCCCGTGGAGTCAGCATTTCGGCAAACTGCTCCGCCGAGATGTCGACACCGAACTCCTCGTTTACGACCTTCCAGAACGCCACGATATCGGGCGAAGACACGCCCGCGTCGGAGAGGCTCCGGTCCAGGTCGAGTGGGCTGCCAGGTGTCCGCCCCTCGATCTCCAGGTTGTCGTCAACGAGCTTCCTCAGACGTTCTTCGGTTGCAGCCATGGGCACACGCTCCTAGATGTGGGTTTACTGGAGGCTGACCATAGGGACGTGGCACAGGCGCGTCAAACGGCCTCCGTCAGCGCGCTCGCACCGGCCCTACCGCGCCCCCTTCACCTGCACCGTCACGATGTCGAGTCCGTAGTACTTCTGGTGGTGCACCGAGGAGGCGTAGTGCCGCAACAGCCGCAGCGAGATCTCTCCCTCCTGTAACCCCTCCGACTCCTCCTCCAGGTATGCCAGCCGGTCCTCGAGATTTTCCTCGTCGAACACGGCCAGGAACTCCATCTCCACCGTTCCCGCCTCGGGGCGTGCCGCGATGATGAGGCGGGGCGCGTCCTTGGCCTCGTTGTCGTCCCCTTCGGGCAGCAAGCTCATCAGCGTTTCCTCGGCCGCCGACCGCAGGCGCTCCGTTGAGTCTTCGTTCCACCCGAGGCTGCCGGCGATCCCCCGCACGAATGCGTCGATCTCCGCCAGGGAGTCGCTGTGCAGCTTCGACTGCAGGCGTCCCCCCTTGCGAGGACTCGTGAGGTCCAGGAAGAGCGTCATCACCACCGCCGCCAGCGCGCCGATCAGCATCCCGTTGTCGAGCAGCCGTCCCCACGTCCCCCCGATCAGGTCCGCGAAGATCGTCTGGTGCTCCACCCCCGCCCCGAGCGAGAACGCAATGCCGACGACCAGCATCTTCTGCGCGGTCAGCCCATCCTGGATCACGGTGCGGATGCCGGCGACGAACAGCAGTGCAATGGCGGTAAGCAGAAACGCCCCCATCACGGGGTTGGGGATCGTCAGCACCAGCGCCGGCAGCTTCGGAAACAGCGCCAGCAGAACGAACGCCCCGCCGATCACGTAGCCCACGTTGCGCGAGGCCACCCCCGTCAGGCTCGCCAGCGACACGCTCGTGGAGGAGAACACCGTCGTCGGGGGCGTCCCTGCGATTCCCGACAGGAAGATGCCGATGCCGTTCGTGTTGAGCGACCCCTGCACCAGCCGGAAGTCCGTCACCCGTGGCTCGCGTCGCGAAGCGCCCTGCATCGCTACGCTGTCGCCGATGTTCTTGACGCCCCCCACGAGCGTGATCACGACGAACACCGGCAGCAGCGCCCAGAACTCCGCCCCGGGCGTGAAGTCGAAGCCCGGGAACCCGCTCCCGTCGGGGATGCCCGCCCAGGCCGCATCGAGCAGCGGCTGCGGGTCGTACGCTCCGAACAGGGCCGCCACGACCGTTCCCACGCCGATCCCGATGAGGGGCGACCACAGCCGCCACCGTCCCGAAGCCCGCAGCGCCATCGCCGTGGCCACGGCCAGCGTGATCAGCGCGACGGTCGGGCCCGTGGCGCCCGGAGCGTCGGCCGGCACTTCCTGCACCCGGTCGAGCGCGATCGGCAGGATCGTCACCGCCAGCAGCATCAGCACCGTGCCTGAGACGACCGGCGTGATGATGCGCCGCAGCAGCGGCAGCCAGATGGCCAGCGCGATGTAGAAGAGCGACGCCACGACGATCAGGCTTGCCAGCAGCGAGGGACCGCCCCCTTCCAGCGCCAGCACCGATACCGCCACGAAGTTGGGCGTGGCCCCCATGATGAGGATGTGCCCCGCCCCGAGCCGCCCAATCCGCGTCGCCTGCAGCGCCGTCAGCACGCCCGCGATGATCAGCGCCGCGAACACCGCCCAGGAAAGGTAGCTATCGTCCTGACCGCCGGCTTTCGACGTGATCGCCACGACCAGCACCAGCGGCGCCACCGCCAGCATGACTCCCTGGAGCCCCACGCTGAGCGCCACCAGCGGCGGGCACGAGTCGTCCGCCTCGTACTGAATCGCGTCGTTGACGCCGCCTGCCTGCATCACGGCTCCTGGCCCGGCGTTGGGTCTCCGCGCTTATACGCCCGCGACCGCGGCCGCGTCCATGACGTGGCGTACGGTCAGGGAGCCGGTGGGTCCGCGTTACCGCTGGCCGAACTCCAGGTTCAGCTCCAGCAGCCCGAGCATCACGCCCGGCTGGTGCCGCAGGTCGTTCTTCCCCGGAGCCAGGCGCAGGTCGTCGAGCCGGTCGAGGATCATGTTGGTCGCGATGTTCTGCTCCAGCCGCGAGAGCCCCGCTCCCGGACACGACCGCGGCCCCTGCCCGAAGGTCACGTGCCGCCCCGGGCTCGGGCGCGTCAGGTCGATCTCCTCCGCGTTGGGGTACTCCTCCTCGTCGCGGTTCCCCGCGCCGTAGCGCAGGTGGATCACCGACCCCGCCGGGATCGTCACGCCCTGGACGACGATGTCCTTGATCGGCCGGCGCCCCGAGAGGCCCTGCGTCGGCGCGTACAGGCGCAGGCACTCCTCCACGAAGAAGCGCACCTTCGAGCGATCCGCGCGCAGCTCCTCCGCCAGCTCCGGCTTCTGCGCGAGCACCATCGCCTCCGCCGTGAGCGCGTACTGCGTCGTCTCGTTGCCGCCGATGTGCATCCCGTAGGCGACGCTCACCACCTCGGCGTCGGTGAGCGGGCGCTTCTCGTCGCCGTACTCCACCTGCGTCAGGTAGGAGATCATGTCGTCCTTCGGGTTCTCCCGCTTCTCGCGCACGTGCTTCCCGATGTACTCGTGGAACGCCGCCAGCGTGCGCGCGTTCTCCGCCTCGTCCTCCTCCGGCAACAGGTTCCGGTGCGTCGAGCCGAACACGAACCGCCGCACCTGCGCCTCCTCCCACTTCCGCAGGGTGGGCATGTCCTCCAGGGGGAAGCCGAGGATCGTCGTGATTACCATCTGCGGCAGCGGCGCCGCGAACTCCGTCACGTACTCGACCGAGCCCCGGTCGATCCAGCGGTCGATTAGCTCGTTCACGAAGCCCGTGATCATCTCCGTATTGCGACCGGCGCCCACCGCCCCCACCCACGGATTCGTGAGCTGCTCGCGGTGCCACCGGTGCTGCTCCATGTTCGGGCGAAGCGAAAGCCCCGCGTCGATCGCGTCGCCGTGGCCCTCCTCGAGGAGGATCTCCCGTTCCACTTCCTGCCCCGCATTGCGCTGGCCGTAGTTGAGCGGGAAGGTCTCCGTGTCCCGCACGATGCGCGCCACGTCCTCGTACTTCGTGAGGATGAAGCCGTCCTTGTCCGGCGTGTCGCCGCCCCCCGGAATGCGCAGCACGGGCGCGTCCTTGTGCAGGATGCGATACGCATCGAACCAGTACTCCTGGCTTCCCGGCGCGAACAGGTCCACGTCCTCGACGCTGAAGGGGCACTGCGCCTCCGCATCCAGCATCGCCTTGTCGCGCTTCGACATCATTTCAGTAGTCATCAGAACCCCCGCCGGGCCCGATCGGCGGCCACGCGCAACCCATACCGGCCCGGAATGCCCCCTATCGTACGCCTCTCTGCGAGAGACTGTGGGTTGCGTTCAGCGGCCCCTCTCTGGACACCGTCAAGCCCCCGAGCGAGTGCTACCCCGTAGCGCTGCTGGAGTGTTGCTCAGCTGAAGCTGAGTTTGGCTCTTGCGAACCTGCGTCGGCCAACCGATAGGCTATTCGTCCCATCCATCGAGCCGAGATAGAAACTCATCGATCTTCTCCTCGTTCGCGTGGGCCACGACGGTGCCCAGATTTGCAACCAGGCTCTCTGATTTGGAAATCCGAGCGGCTATGATGCTTCCCGCCGCGTTAACTGCAGCACTACGCGCTGCATCCGATGAATCCGAAGACCGAGAGCCCATTACAAGTCCGTATATCTTGTCGGCCAGCCTAGCGACACTTACGGCAGCAACTACCTCCTGTACCTCCGGATAGGTCATCCCCCCGACTCTTCCACCTACAGGTGGCATACCGATTGCTTCTCGGTTCTCGTTCAAGGTCAAGAGCCCAGCTGTCCATAACTCCCTCAATTCCTCTTGGTCCTTACCGTCAGTGATTGATGACACTATCTCGCTCCCCATCGACTTAAGTGGATACTAATGGTACCAACTTTTTCCAGCAGGGGATCGCACAAATTCTGCAGGGGCCCTAGAGTTGGACTTGATAGGGCGGAAGAAGTGGCTGCCCCGCCCCTACGGCCGCGGTGACCCGTACACCGACTCGATCGACTCCCCCGAGTCGAAGCGATCCTGGATGTCGCCCATCGTCGCGATCGCTTCCTCCGTGCCGACGACCGTCTGGAAGAGGCGCTGCTCGTTGGTGAGCGCCTCCGACAGCCCCAGGTCGTCGTTGTCGATCAGGATTTGCTTGAGCGTCGCCAGCGCCTTCGCCGGGCGGTCGGCCAGGCGGCCCGCCCAGTCCAGCGCTACCTCCACCGACGTGCCGTCCGGCACCACTCGATTCACGCCGCCCAGCTCGTAGATGCGCTGCGCCGTCATGGGCGTGCCGTCGAGCACCATCTCCGCCGTCGCCGTGCGACCGATGATGCGCGCCAGCCGGCTTGTGCCCCCGATGCCCGTCGTCAGCGCGATCTGGACCTCAGGCTGCCCGAAGCGCGCCTGCTCCTCCGCGATGCGCAGGTCGCACGCCCATCCCAGCTCCGCCCCTCCCCCGGAGCAATCCCCCGAGATCGCCGCGATTGTCACGACCGGCGTCTTCGCCAGCTCCTGCAGGCAGACGCCCCAGCCGCCACCCGTTCCCGTCGTCGGCTCCCCGATGACCGTGTTGCGAAGGTCGCGCAGCCAGGCGTGCTCGTACCAGTGTCCCGGCGTCCCCGAGGCCAGCACCGAGACCCGGGCGCCCCCCTCGCGCGCCTCTACCAGCGCGTCCCCCAGCTGTTCCACCCCCTCCCACGAGCCGTGGTTGTTGATGTCGGGGTTGGACATGGTGATGAGCGCGACCCCTTCGCGCGGTCGCTCAAGCGTGACGATATCGGGCATGGCAGAGCCTCCTCCTGTGAGTGCGCGAACGATACAGGAGGGCACCCGCCGGCCGAGGTTGGGAAACGGCTACGGGCGTTCCTGCTGATTCCCCCACGTGTCGAAGTGCACGACTTGCTCGACCGGCATCCGGCGCGGCTGCGAGAAGCGCCCCCGGATCGGGTACCCAAGGGGCACGATCGCGACCGCTGTCGACCCTTCCGGCAGCTCCAGCAGCTCGTCCAGCTTGGGGCCGGTTCCGAACGTGGTGAGCGGCGCGCCGATGCCGTACGCGCGCGCCGCCAGCGCCAGGTTCTGGATGGCCCCGAAGATGAAGCCGCCGTAGGTCATCCCCGTGCGCGTCGACTCCGGCCCTCCGGCCACGCCCGTGAGCACTGGCACCATCAGCACCGGCGCCTCGCCGATGTGATTCGCCAGGTACGTCACCGAACGCAGCCCCGACGCGTCGAGCCCCGTCTCCGCGTCCACCACCTTGTCGAAGTCAGAGAACTGGACGCGTCCTCCCCCTTCGAGCGCGGCGGGATCGGCGCGCCCGTAGGTCGCCTCGAACACACCCTTCCACCACGCGGCGATCTGCGCCTTCCTGGCTTCGTCGCGCACGACCACCCAGCCCCAGATCTGCGAGTTCCCGCCCGTCGGCCCGCGGATGGCTGCGTCCAGCAGCTCCCACAGAATCTCGTCGGGAATCGGGTCGGACCCGAGGAAACGGCGGGCGGGAGTCGAGTGGATCGCCTCCAGCACGTCCAGCGGTTCGCGTTCTGCCATCGTGTTGCTCCTGTCTCGTCGGACCGCGGGCTAGGCCCGGGCCAGCTCGGTGTAGTTGATTGCGGGGTCGTGCCCCACGAAAGTCTTGCCGAGGTTCTCGTAGTGGCGCCACGTGATCAGCGTGTGCGTCGCCGACTGCTGCGCGTCCCGCAGCTGGCGCTCGAGCGGGCTCTCCATGCGGCTGCCGGTCGTGCCCGCCGTGTTGTTGATGATTCCCACCACGGAGCGCACCGCCTGGGCTGCGTGCGCGCAGGCCAGATACGCCTCCCGGTAGACCTCCCAGTCGGGCGTCAGCCGCCCGCCCTCCGAGGCTCCCGGCCCGAGGTTGGCCTCCAGCGCGTCCTGCGTCTCCAGCATGAACGTGCGCGCCGCCATGTACGTCGCCTGCGCCTCGCCGATGCGGTAGTGCACCTGCGGCATGTCCATCAGCGGCGAGGCAAGCCCCCAGGGCGTCTTCTTCTGGGCCAGGTCGATGAACGACTCGATCGCCGCCTTGCAGACGCCCAGAGCCACCGCCGACTTCGTATAGACGGCGTGGCACGGGTTCCGCAGGGTCGCGCCATCCCACTGCCGGCTCGGGGCGAGCGCCCGTCCTGGCAGCAGGTGCTCCGGCGGAACGTAGGTGCCGTCCATGCGGATGTCGTGGCTGCCGCTCCCGCGCATCCCCGCTGAGTTCCACGTGTCGATGATCTCGAAGTCCTCGCGGGGCACCAGGAAGGAGTTCTCCGCCCCCTCGCCCGTGGCTTCGTCGACGACGAAGGGCGAGATGACGAAGGCCCAGGTGGCGTTGTGGCACCCGCTGGCGAAGGCGCCCTGGTAGCTGAGCCGCCAACCGTCGCCCTCGCGCCGGGCCGTCTGGCCGGGGTTCGGACCGTTCGGCGTCCCCAGTCCGCCAACGACGACCGCATTCCAGTCGTCGAAGACCTTGTCGGCGAGGGCGTGGTCCATCTGCCGCAACACCAGACCGTTGGTCTCCGAGTGAATCTGCACGATCCAGCCGACCGACCCGTCGATCGCGGCGGCGGCCTCGATAGCCTCGATCTGTTCGCGTGCGCTCAGGTCCTCGCCGCCCAGCTCCCTCGGCACCGCCATTCGGTAGAGGCCCTGGCCGGCCATCTCCTTTGAGCCCCAGGCGGGCATGTGACGCAGTTCCTGCGCCTCGTCGCCTGCCTTCTGCAGCGCCTCCGCGATGCTCGCGACGCGGTCGAGCATCGGCGTCTGCTCGATCTCGTCCCGCCGCTCGATGATCTCGGGTCGCACCATGCCGCCCCTCCGGTCCGTGAGTGCCGCGCGATGATACGGGAGCCCCCCGCTCGCGGCGGGGTCCCGAACTGGAGCATCCGCGCTAGGCGCGGCGCAGTTCCATGTAGTTCGCCGCGGGATCGTGTCCCACGAAGGTCTTGCCGAGGTCCTCGTAGTGCCGCCACGAGATCAGCGCGTGCGTCGCCGACTGGTGCGCGTCGCGCAGGTGGCGCTCCAGGGGGCTGTCCATGCGGCTTCCGGTTGTCCCGGCCGTGTTGTTGATGATGCCGACGACGTGCCGAACGGCCTGCGCCGAGTGCGCGCAGGCCAGGTACGCCGGCCAGAAGACGTCCCACTCCGGCTCCAGCCTCCCGCCCTCGGAGGGCTTCGGCCCCAGGTGCGCCTCAAGCGCGTCCTGCGTGTCCAGCACGAAGGTGCGCGCCGCCATGTACGTCGCCATCGCCTCGCCGATGCGGTAGTGCACCTGCGGCATGTCCTTAAGCGGTGAGGCCAGTCCCCACGGCGTCTTGATGTTCGCGAGGTCGATGAACGACTCGAGCGCGCCCTTGCACACGCCCAGCGCCACCGCCGACTTGTTGTAGACCGCGTGGCAGGGATTCCGGAACGTCGGGTTGTCCCACTGCTCGCTCGGCGCCAGCGGGCGATCCGGCAGCAGGTGCTCGGGCGGCACGTAGGTGCCGTCCATGCGCACGTCGTGGCTGCCGCTGCCGCGCATCCCCGCCGTGTCCCACGTGTCGACGATCTCGAACTCGCCCTTCGGCACCATGAACGAGTTCTCCGCGCCCTCGCCCGTCTCCTCGTTCATCACCACGGGCGACATCACGAAGTTCCAGGTCGCGTTGTGGCAGCCGCTCGCGAACGATCCCTGGTAGCTCAGCCGCCAGCCGTCTCCCTCGCGCTTGGCCGTACGGCCCGGGTTGGGCCCGTTCGGCGGACCCAGCCCGGAGCACACGAGCGCGTCCCAGTCATCGAAGATCTTGTCGCACAGGGCGCGGTCCATGCGCCGCACGACAAGCCCGTTGATCTCCGAGTTGATGTGCGTGCACCACCCCACCGAGCCGTCGATCGACGAGACCAGTTCGACGTTCTCGATCTGCTCGCGCGCGGTCACGTCCTCCCCGCCGAGCTCCTTCGGCAGCGCGTACCGATAGAAGCCGTTGGCGGCCATCTCCTTGGCCGCCCAGGCCGGCAGGTGGCGAAGCTCCTGCGCCTCGTCGCCAGCCGCCCGCAGCATCTCCCGCATGCTCTCGATGCGTTCCAGCATCGGCGTCTGTTTGATCTCGTTCTGCCGTTCGATGATCTCGGCGCGCACCATGCGCACACCTCCGGTCCGTGAGTGCCGCGCGGATGATACCGGAGCGGTGAGAGGGCGGTGTTCCTACGGCGGCAGCAGTGCCACGCTGCCGCGGCTGGCGTTCAGGTCGAGCCGGAAGTGCCGCAGCACATCCCACCCCAGCAGCGACGGCAACCCTTCGGAGCCTAGGGCTCCCAGTTCGAGGGCGCCACGAACGACTTCCCGGTCCCCGCCCTCGACCGTGAAGGCGTACGAGGCTTCCACGGCACGGTAGACAGCGATTCCGCCGACGCCGCTGGTCAGGCGTCGCTCACTCAGCGGCCAAGTCGCGGGGTCGAACTGGGTCTCGGGGATCTTGAGACGGTGCAGCGCATCATCCGCATGGACCACGGTCGTCGAGGCCCCCGTGTCGATAGCAAATGGCACAAGCCGATCTGACGGGGCCCCGGCGATGCTGAGCCGAACCCAGACATGGGGGAAACCGTACTGGGAATCGAAGAACCCTGCGATCACAGGTGCAAGCGCTTGTTGGCGGTGAGGAACTTCACGTCCACGTCATCGCTGAAGTCGAGGTTCATTGCCTCAACCGCGGCGGAGGCATCCGTGAGGTGCGGGTACGCACCAATCACTTGGCGGTCCTTGTCAATCACGACGAACTGCTCGGGGTACTTGGCGAGCAGCTCCTCGTGGTGCTCTTCCCACCACCGCCACGTGGCCATCGCCTCTTCGCGCTCCCGAAGGTCCTCCGCCATGTCCCGCGTGACCATTTCGCACTCCCGTCGCTGGCGCACCGTGCAACTGTTGCACCGACCCCTCTACGGTACGCGCCCGCCGCCACGCCTTCAAGACCCTTCCCCCGGACCCCGCAACTCCACCCCCGCTTCGCCCGAGAAGCGCTTCCGCATCACCGCGAACGCCTCCTCCGATCTGTCCGCCAGCACGAAGCGCCGCCCCAGCTGCAACGCCGCCGCCCCCCCCGTGCCCCGCCCCCGCCCCAGGCTGCTATAAACAA
>VXRS01000294.1 GCA_009838385.1 Dehalococcoidia bacterium
TCGGTCGTCTCCATGAGGTGGTAGAGGCGGTCCAGCCGGCGGCGCACGTCGGCGAGCTCGGACTCGATCGTCTCCAGCTTCCGGCGCTGCTCGTGCGCGATGCCGTCCAGCTCCTCGCCGACGAGGCGCACGAGGTCGCGGATGTTGGAGTCGGTGAGGACGTTGGCGCGGAGCTGGTCCACGACGAGCCGCTCGAAGCGCCGTGCGTTGAGCCGCGGGGCGTCGCAGGCCCCGCGGCCGCGCTTCATGAGCGACTGGCAGACGTAGTAGGAGAACTGGCCGCTCTTGGAGTCCTGCCCGGAGAGGGCGCGCCGGCAGCTGCGGCACTTGACGAGCCCGCTCAGCAGGTAGGAGCTGCCGACGCGGCGCGGGTGAGCGCGCTTCGGTGCGCGTGAGCGCATGAGCGACTGCACGCGACCGAACTGCTCCTTCGAGACGATCCGCGGAAAGGCGTCCTCGACGCGCACCGGCGGCGCGCCGTCCTTCGCGCCCATGCCCCACTGGAGCACGCCCGTGTAGACCTCGTTGGTGAGCAGGATGTGGACGCCGTTCTTCGACCAGGGGCGTCCCGTGGGGTTGGTGATGCCGTCGTCGTTGAGGGTGCGGGCGATCTCGGTGATGCCCTTGCCCGCCTCGGCGAGGGCGAAGATGCGCTCCACGACCGGAACGGTCTCCGGGTCGGGCTCGAGCCGTGGGCGCTTCTTCGCGCCGTCCTGCACGTAGACCCTGGAGTAGCCGTAGGGCGTGCGGCTGGCGACCCAGAAGCCGCGCGAGGCGGCCTCGCGCATGCCCCGGGCGACCTCCTGCGCAAGATTTTCCGAGTAAAACTCGTCGACGCTCTCGATGATCGCTTCCATGAGCTTGCCGGTGGGGGAGTCGTCGGCGTGCTCGGTGATGGAGACGACGCGGATGCCGCGCCTTCTCAGCATCGACTTGAAGGCGACGGCGTGCTCGCGCTTGCGCGTGAAGCGGGAGAACTTCCAGACGAGGATCTCCTCGAAGGGCGCACCGTCCTCGCTCGCCTCGTCGAGCATCCTGCGGAACTGCGGGCGATCGGCGACGCGGCCGCTCTCGGCCTCGTCCACGTACTCGCGCACCACAAGGTAGTTGTTCTTCTCGGCGTGGTCGCGCAGCGCCCGCAACTGGGCGGCGACGGAGAGGTCGACGTCCTGGCGGTCGCTGGAGACGCGCGCGTAGAGGGCTGCCGGGGTGGGTTCGGGGCGGTGGTCGGGCATCGTTCGCCTTCCTCTGAGCTGCGAGCGGAGCAGGTGTCCCTCACATGGTAGCGCGGCCAGTCGCACGGTTGTCGGATCCCTGTCGCATCGAGGCAAGTGATTCGGGAGATTCGCTCCGAAACAGCCCCGAAGCGCATTGTTGGGCCCTGGTCGCCGCTGCTACGTTCGAGTGCCACAGAACGTAAGTCTTCACACAGTGCCAGGCCCTGCGTTCCCACCAACTGGATACCGCGATGCAAAGCCGAGACGCAGGTCCGCGCCAGCCACTCACCAAGGAGCAGGACGAGCTGCGCCTGCGCGGGCTGCGCGCTCTCGCGCGGCTGATCGCGCGCGCCCACCTCGCCGCTGGCAGCGGCGGCGGGGCGTCCCGCACCGGACCGCAGGCGGAGCCGCCCCGGAAGGAGGACCGGCATGCCGGGTAGGACGGCTCACTCGACGGTCGAGGTCAAGGCGCAGGAGCTGTGGGAGAGGATGGCGCGCCTCAGCCTGAGCCAGAACGCGCTCGCGCGGGTGCTCGACATCACCTCGGGCCACCTCTCGCTGATCCTGTGCGGAAAGCGCCGCCCCTCGGCGGCGTTGCGCGGGCGGATGCTGCGCGTCCTGCGCGCGAACTTCGACGATCTCTTCTACGTCGTGCACCAGGATGAGTAGGCGGGCGGCGGAGCCGGAGTTCCCGCCCGGCGTGGCGCTGCTGCCCGAGGACTTCGCGGAGCGGCTGGCGGCGGTCAAGGAGCGCAGCGGATTGCCCTGGGAGCGGATGGCGATCTGCATGGGCGTCGACCCGCGCCAGCTCTGGCGCTGGCGCCACGGCGCCTCGCCCGGGGGCGGGGCGATGCTCGCGCTCGTGCGCTTCGCCACGCGCGTGCCCGGCGGTCTCGACGTGCTGCTGGGCGAGGACCTCACCGTCGTGCGCCCTGAGCGGGGGCGCTGACATTGGGACGCCCGCAGCGCCACGTCTACCGCGTCGAGCCGCCGCGCTTGCCGCCCGACTTTCCCGAGCGCCTTGATCGCCTCGGGCGGGAGACGGGTCTGAGCCGGCGCGCCCTGGCGCGGGCGCTGCGCGTCGACGCGCGCACGCTGCGGCGCTGGCGCAACGGGACGAGCCCCGGCCCCGGCCACCTCTACCGGCTCTTCGCGTTCGCGGCCGGGCGCGGGCTGCTGCACTGCCTGCTGCCGGGCGCGGCACGGGCGGGCGTGGCGGAGGCGGCCATGCACGCCGAAGGCGAGCGGTCGCCGGGGGTGCGGGGACGAGAGGAGCGGATGCGCGCGCCGCTCACAGCGATCGAGGCTGACGGTTCGCGGCAGCCTGCGTAGCGCGGGCTGTGCGCCCCGACGCTGGAGCGGGAGCGGGTTCGCGCGGTGTAGACTCAGAGGGCGCGGGAGCGAACAGAGATGACGACCACGGAGACACGGCTGCTGACCGCGGACGACCTGCTCGGGCTCTCCAGCACGGGCGTGCGCGGCGAACTGATCCGGGGGGTGCTCTGCGAGACCATGTCCACGGGAGAACTCCACGGGAAGATCGTGACGAACCTGGTCATCGAGCTCGGCGCCTTCGTCAAGCCCAGGCGGCTGGGCACGCTGCTCGCCTCGGACTCGGGCGTCTGGCTCGAGCGCGACCCGGACACGGTGCGCGAGCCCGACATCGCGTTCACCTCGGCCGAGCGACTCCCGCTCGACGCCTGGAACAGCGGCTACTCCGAGGTGGTCCCCGATCTCGTGATCGAGGTCGCATCGCCCGGCGACAGCCGCCGCGAACTCAACGACAAGGCCCTGATGTGGCTGCGCTACGGCGTCCGCCTCGTCTGGGTCGTGCATCCCGCCACCCGAACGGTGGACGTGCATCAGCCCGACGCGGTCGCCGTCACCCTCGGCGAGGACGGGAAGCTCGACGGCCTTGATGTGCTGCCCGGCTTCGCCTGCGCGGTGAGCGTGGCCTTCAACGGGTAGTGCCGGTCCGCGAAGGCGCTTTCGCCCGGCGGATGCCGCTGCCCTGGAAGCTCAGACCGACCGGTGCGGTCCGCCGGGTCTGCCCTGGAACGAGGAGCGGGACGCTCTGGCCAAGGGGTCAGGCGCTGGCTGCGCCGACGCGCTCCAGGCTCCGGCGTCGCCGTTGTCGGACGGAGCCGCGCACGCGGCGGGGAACGCATTGATCGGCGATGCCCTGGGCGCTCCGTGTTCGTGGGAGGAGCAAACTGCTGCGGATGTCACCGGGCTGGCAGCAGCTGGGCGAGTTCCGGCGCGACCGCGCAGGGGCCTGCCGCGCTGCCTCACGGGCCTCCCCTATGTCTGCGCACCGTCGCCTCCAACCTCGACTGGTCGCGGATCGAGCCCGCCCTCGACGCGGAGCCATCTCCGCGCCGCCGCGCGTCCCCCTACAATGGGGGCGGGCAGACACATCGGCCCGGAGCCCGACCTGACTCCGGGATCCCATGACTGGGGCGCGCGGTGACCGACGAGTTCTTCGCATCTCCCGTCCTCAACTCGCCGTACGAGTATCCGCGGCGCCACTGGGCGCTGAATGAGAACCGCCAGCCCACCGGCAGCGTCGTCGACCAGCGCCGGCAGGCGGCCTACATCACCGCTGTGCCCGTGCCCAGGCGGCAGCGGGGCGCCCCGCAGCGCGCCATGGTGCTGGACGAGGGCGAGGGGCTCTCCAGCGAAGACCAGCAGTACGACCCGACCTCGACGATCAACGTCCTGCGACGCCACGTCGACCGCTGGCGCGCGCTGCCCGAGTCCGAGTGGGGCGTCACGTCCGAGACGGCGCGCCTGCTCCGGCACTGGCGGCACCACGACTTCGGCGGCATCCGCCCGTTCTTCTGCCAGGTCGAGGCCGTGGAGACGATCGTCTGGCTGACCGAAGTCGCGCCGACGCAGCGCAGCCGCGAGGTGCGAGACATCCTCGAGCGGCTCGACGCGGCAAACGAGCAGGCGAACCCCGGACTCGCGCGCCTCGCGCTCAAGCTGGCCACCGGGGCGGGCAAGACGACCGTGATGGCGATGCTCATCGCCTGGCAGACGGTGAACGCCGTCAGGCGCCCGAACAGCCGCACCTTCACGAAGGGCTTCCTCGTCGTCACGCCCGGCCTGACCATCCGCGACCGCCTGCGCGTGCTCCAACCCAACGACCCCGGCAGCTACTACCGCAGCCGCGAGCTCGTGCCGCGCGACATGCTCCCGGACCTGGAGCGCGCGCGGATCGTCATCACCAACTACCACGCCTTCAAGCGGCGCGAGACGCTCGACCTCTCCAGGGGCGGGCGGGCGCTGCTGCAGGGACGCGGCCCCGAGATCGAGTCCATCGAGAGCGAGGGCCAGATGCTGCAGCGCGTCATGCCCGAGCTGATGGGCATACGCTCCATCATGGCCTTCAACGACGAGGCGCATCACTGCTACCGCGAGAAGCCGGGCGAGAGCGAGGAAGGCAAGCTCGCGGGCGACGACCGCAAGGAGGCCGAGAAGAACCGCGAGGCCGCGCGGCTCTGGATCAGCGGGCTCGAAGCGGTGCAGCGCAGGCTCGGGCTCAGGCGCGTGGTCGACCTCTCGGCGACGCCCTTCTTCCTGAGCGGCTCCGGCTACGCCGAGGGCACGCTCTTCCCCTGGACGATGAGCGACTTCTCGCTCATGGACGCGATCGAGTGCGGCATCGTGAAGCTCCCGCGCGTGCCGGTCGCCGACAACGTGGCCGGTGTCGACGTGCCCGTCTACCCCAACCTCTGGGAGCACATCCGCCCGAGCATGCCGAAGCGGGGCCGGGGCCAGTCGGGCGACCTCGACCCGGCCGCGCTGCCAGTCGAGCTGCAGACCGCCCTGGACGCGCTCTACGCCCACTACGCGGAGACGTTCCGGCTCTGGGAGGAGGCGGGCGTCGAGACCCCGCCGTGCTTCATCGTCGTCTGCAACAACACCGCCACCTCCAAGCTCGTCTACGACTACATCTCCGGCTACCACCGCGAGGGCGAGAACGGCGCCGGTACGCTGCAACAGGGGCGGCTGGAGCTGTTCCGCAACTTTGACGAGCACGGCAACCCTCACGCGCGGCCCCGCACCCTGCTCATCGACAGCGAGCAACTCGAGTCGGGCGAGGGGCTCGACCGGGGCTTCCGCCAGGCGGCCGCGGCCGAGATCGAGCGCTTCCGCCGCGAGCAGGTGCAGCGCACCGGCGATCGCGCCGCCGCCGAGCGCCTGAGCGACCAGGACCTGCTGCGCGAGGTCATGAACACCGTCGGCAAGCCCGGCCAGCTCGGAGACTCGATCCGCTGCGTCGTCTCCGTCTCGATGCTGACCGAGGGCTGGGACGCCAACACCGTGACGCACGTGCTCGGGGTGCGCGCCTTCGGGACGCAGTTGCTCTGCGAGCAGGTGATCGGGCGCGCGCTGCGCCGGCAGTCCTACGATCTCAACGAGCAGGGCCTGTTCGACGTCGAGTACGCCGACGTGCTCGGCATCCCGTTCGATTTCACGTCGAAGCCCGTGACCGCGCCGCCGCAACGGCCGCGCGAGAGCGTGCAGGTCCACGCTGTCTCGCCCGAGCGGGACGCGCTCGAGATCCGCTTCCCGCGCGTCGAGGGCTACCGCGTCGAGCTCCCGGATGAGCGGCTGGACGCGCAGTTCACCGAGGACTCGACACTCGTGCTCACGCCGGAGCAGGTCGGCCCGACACGGACCCGCAACGAGGGCATCATCGGCGAGGGCGTCGACCTCCGCCTCGTGGAGGCGGGCGACATCCGCGACGCCACCCTGCTCTACCACCTCACCCATCGCCTACTGGAGACGAAGTGGCGCGACCCCGGCGGGGAGCCGAAGCTGCACCTCTTCGGCCAGCTCAAGCGCATCACGCGTCGCTGGCTCGACGAGCACCTCGTCTGCACGGGCGGGACGCATCCGGCGCAGCTCATGTACCAGAGCCTCGCCCACGTGGCCTGCGAGCGGATCACGGCCGGCATCACGCGGCGCTTCCAGGGCGAGCGCCCGGTCAGGGCCGTGCTCGACCCGTACAACCCGGCGGGCTCGACCAGGGACGTGCGGTTCAGCACCTCGAGGCAGGTCCGCTGGCTCACCGATCCCGCGCGCTGCCATCTCAACTGGGCGGTCTGCGACAGCACCTGGGAGGCCGAGTTCTGCCGTGTCGCGGAGTCGCACCCGCGCGTGCGCGCCTACGTCCGGAACCACGGCCTCGGGTTCGAGGCGCCCTACCGGCGGGGTTCCGAGCCGCACCGCTACGTCCCCGATTTCATCGTCCTCGTCGACGACGGGCGCGGTGAGGACGACCTGCTCCGCCTCGTGGTCGAGATCAAGGGCTACCGCGGGGAGGACGCCAAGGAGAAGAAGACGGCGATGGAGACGTACTGGGTGCCGGGCGTGAACCGCCTCGGCGGCTACGGGCGCTGGGCCTTCGCTGAGTTCACCGACGTGTACGAGATGGAAGACGACTTCGGCAAGGAGGTCGAGGCCCGCTTCGATCGGATGATCGAGGGCGCGGCTGGTGAAACCGCCGTTCCCGTGAGCAGCGAAGATGTGCTGGCCATCCTGCGCGAGCACAAGGCAGCCCTCGCCGAGCGCTTCGGCGTCGTGGACCTCGCGCTCTTCGGCTCCACCGTCCGCGGCGAGGCGCGCCCCGACAGCGACATCGACGTATTGGTGCGCCTCGACGACCGGCCTGGCTGGACGCGTTCATTCGACCTCCAACTCCACCTCGAGGGCTTGCTCGGTCGTTCGGTCGACCTGGTGCTGGACTCGACCTTGCGTCCGGAGTTCCGTCCCTCCGTCGAGGCGGAGGCGGTCCATGTCTGAGCGCTACTGGGACGTGTACGTGCGCGACATGCTGACATGCTGCGAGAAGGTGACGACGTACGCGGCAGGGTCGGACCGCGCCGCGTTCTTCGCGAACGAACTCGTGTACGAGGCCGTGCTGTGGAACCTCACGGTGCTCGGCGAAGCCGCGCACAACGTCCCGGAAGGGGTTCAGGAGGCTCACGAGGAGATTCCGTGGCACGCGATCACCGGAATGCGGAACCGGATCGTGCACGGCTACGGGGCGATCGACGATGACACCGTATGGGCGGTCGTGAGCGAGGGCATCCCGGAGCTGGTGCCGCAACTGCGAGCGCTGCTCGGGGAGTCGAGCGACGAAGGATCGGCTGATGCCACGTAGGAAGCGCGACAAGAAGCAGGTCGAGACGCTCGTCCACGACGAAGCGAAGCGCACCAACATCCCCACCGCCGAGTACAGCGCGGCTCTGGAGGACGACGACCGCAGCCCGATCGAGGTGGCCTACGAGCGCCGCAACCGCGACCTCGACCCGCAGCTCGTTTGGCGCGGCAAGGACGAGCAGGACCTCTCCAACCTCGTCGTGCAGGCGCCGCCACTGTACATCCAGGAGAAAGTCCACCCCAAGGTGCTCGTCGACGACCTGATGCGGCGCGCAGGCCAGGCCGAAGTCGACGCTGCCTCATCCGTCGAGGGGTTCCAGTTCGACCTGTTCTCCGATTTCAACGGGCTGCCGGAGGGGGCTGACCGCACGGACTTCTACGAGCACGACGCCAACTGGTCGAACCGCATGATCCTCGGCGACAGCCTCCAGGTGATGGCCTCGCTGGCGGAGCGCGAGGGCTTGCGCGGCAAGGTGCAGTGCATCTACATCGACCCGCCTTACGGCATCAAGTTCAACTCGAACTTCCAGTGGTCGACGACGAGCCGCGACGTGCGGGATGGCAACGCTGCGCACATCACGCGCGAGCCGGAGCAAGTGAAAGCCTTCCGCGATACGTGGCGTGACGGCGTCCACTCCTACCTGTCGTACCTGCGGGACCGCCTTGAGATCGCTCGTGACCTACTCGCCGACTCCGGCTCGGTGTTCGTGCAGATCGGAGACGAGAACGTCCATCGCGTGAGGGCAGTAATGGACGAAGTCCTCGGGCCAGAGAACTTCTTGGGGCAGATCTCCACGAAGACTTCAGGCGGATCGACCGGGGAGTTCTTGCCTGGAGTAATCGACTATGTCCTCTGGTACGCCAAGGATAGGGGCGCGACGAAGCACCGCAGGGTCCTACGAAAGAAAGGGCTAGGCGACGCAAATGCGGGCAAGTACAACCGCGTACGCTTCCAAGACTCGGAAACGCGTCCCCTTAGTCAAGACGAGCGGCTCGGCAGAATAGCCATACCTGAAGCCGCGCGTGTTTACCGCCAAGACAACCTCACGAGTCAGAGCATCGGGCGAGAGAAGGGTGAGGGCGCGGCGTCATGGTTCGCAGTCCAGATTCGTGGGCACGAGGTGAAGCCTTCACTCAGGGTGCGCTGGAAGACGAACGAACAGGGGATGGGACGACTGCAGAGGGCTAATCGGGTTGAGCTTACAGGGCAGAGTCTGGCCTACGTGCGCTTCTTGGACGACTTTTCCGCAGCGAGCGAGACCAACCTGTGGGATGACATTGGCGGCGTGCAGAGTCGCGCCGACCCGAAGGTCTACGTTGTCCAGACATCGACTGGATTGATCCAGCGGTGCATCCTCATGGCAACGGACCCCGGCGACCTCGTGCTCGACCCGACTTGCGGAAGTGGCACGACCGCCTACGTGGCCGAGCAATGGGGCCGCCGCTGGATCACCATCGACACATCCCGCGTCGCGCTCGCACTCGCGAGAGCCCGCATCATGGGCGCGCGCTACCCGTACTACCTGCTATCGGACAGCGTCGAGGGCAAGGCGAAGGAAGCCGAGATCGCACGCGCGGAAGCCGCAGACGGCTCGGCGTATGGCGACATCCGGCAGGGATTCGTGTACGAGCGGGTGCCGCACATCCAGCTTCGGGACATCGCCAACAACGCCGAGATCGACGTCATCTGGGAGCGTTTCCAGGACGCGCTCGAACCGCTGCGCGCGCAGCTCAATGCCACGCTCGGCGAGGCGTGGGAGGAGTGGGAAATCCCCCGCGACGCTGATGGCGGGTGGCCCGCCGAAGCGCGCGAGTTGCACGAGCAGTGGTGGGAGCAGCGCGTCGCCCGACAGCGCGAGATCGACGCCTCGATCGCCGCGAAGGCGGACTTCGAGTACCTCTACGACAAGCCCTACATCGACAACCGCAAGGTGCGCGTCGCCGGTCCGTTCACCGTCGAGAGCCTCTCGCCTCACCGCGTCCTTGGCATCGACGAGGACGACGAGTTGATCGACGGCGTCGCCGAAGCGCCCGACTCCTACGGTACGGCGCAGGACTTCGGCTCGATGGTCCTCGACCACCTGCGCACCGCTGGCGTCCAGCAGGCGCACAGGGAGGACCGCATCGAGTTCTCCTCCGTCACCCCGTGGCCTGGCGAGATGGTCTGCGCCGAGGGCCGCTACGCCGAGGGCGGGGCAGGCGCGAACGGCGCGGGCGCCGAGAAGCGCGCTGGCATCTTCATCGGACCCGAGTTCGGCACCGTGTCGCGGCCGGACCTCGTCGAGGCCGCCCGCGAGGCCGCCGACGCGGGCTTCGATGCGCTCATCGCCTGCGCCTTCAACTACGAGGCGCACGCCACCGACTTCAACAAGCTCGGGCGCGTTCCGGTGCTCAAGGCGCGGATGAACGCCGACCTGCACATGGCCGACGACCTGAAGAACACCGGCAAGGGCAACCTTTTCGTCATCTTCGGCGAGCCGGACATCGACATCATCGACGCCTCAAGCGACGAAGACTTGGAGCCGGGGCAGGTCAAGGTGCGCGTGAACGGCGTCGATGTCTTCCACCCGAACACCGGCGAGGTGCGCAGCGACGGTCCCGACGGCATCGCCTGCTGGTTCATCGACACCGACTACAACCAGGAGAGCTTCTTCGTCCGACACGCCTACTTCCTCGGCCAGAACGACCCCTATAAGGCGCTCAAGACCACGCTCAAGGCCGAGATCAACGAAGAGGCGTGGGAGACCCTGCACAGCGACACCTCGCGCGCCTTCGACAGGCCCGCGTTCGGCCGCATCGCCGTCAAGGTCATCAACCACCTTGGCGACGAAGTGATGAAGGTGTTCCGAGTCGACTGACGCCGCTGGCTGGGGGGTTGGTGTCAGCGCCATTGACCCGCGCGACCGCGTGACATGTTAGCTGCTGATTCCGGCAATCCTCGTCGAGAGTTCCATGGCAGCAGGATTCTGCCTCTCGACCAGCTTGCGAAGAAGGCTCTGGAAGGCTGCGTTCAGTTCCTGGTTGGACTGGATTCGTTCCCGCTCCTCTGCCCATAGCTCCGCGAGCAGTGAAGCGACATCGTCCTCAGCTTGTCCGTCGGCGTATCGATGGTCTCGCGGGAACCTGGACGCAAGTAGCGGAAACCCGTCCTCCAGCAGGACTCGGCCTGCCGGTGTTTGCAGGAAGCGAGCCCAGCGCGGTGGCGCATCGTAGTCGTCGAACCAATCATCGAGCCACTCCTTGAAGCGGACTTCCAGCTTTTCGACAACTGGACGGTGCCGAAGGTTCCACAGCGGGATTGACGTCCAGTCGAGTCCGAGCAGTGCAGCCCAGTTATCACCTGCGCCGTAACCCCCGACATCCCGACGCCACGCTTCTGACGAAGAAGCGAAGTCGAGCATCTCCGCCCATATCTCGACAAAGGTCGCGGACACAGGCTCCGCTCGAAGTCCTTCAAGCACCCACGCGTGCAGGAAGGCCTCAACCCAGTAGTGCGCGTACGAGCCCAGTTCGAGGATGGGCTTCCAGAGCGTGCGTGCATCAGCAGCGTCATCCAGGTCGAGGAGCCAAGCTGGCAGCCCGTGAAGCAGCTGATACTCATGCTCGTAAGGCGTTCCTGCTGCTTCTTCCCGGTCCGCATCTACATCGCGGCGTACGCGGGCGACTAGGAGCTCCACACTCAGCTGGAGGTGCCGCAGCCAAGCACCCCGATCGTCATCGTTGAGGTCGTGCTGAGAGCGAACAAATCGCCAGTTGGCCCATAGCCGCTGGATGCTCATGGCGAGAGGCCCACCGTCACCATAGGTCGGCCGAGGAGTTGGATCGGGAATGGCCAGTGACAACCAGTCCGGCACTTCAGGATCGAGATCAGCTCGGACAAAGTCCTGAACGGCCTGGCGTCTGAACCCCTCGGCGTCTTCCTCGGCTAAGTCCCGAGACCCAAGAACGACCAGATGCTGTGTTCGCCGGAAATCCTCACCGAGAGCCTCGCGACGTTCGTGCATCCGTGCGATCAGTCGCGCTACCGGGTCGTGACGGAAGCCGAAGGCCACATCGGTGACAGCCTTACGCAGTTCTGGATCGTCGGGTTGATCGGCAAAGAGCACGACCAGACCTTCGGCTGCGAAGCAGTCCCAGCGCCAGTCTCCGATACTGTCAGGCAGGTCTAGGGGCTGGCGCGGCGGGCTGGCTGCGAGAGCGCTCGTGATCGTCTCGCGACACCATGCGTACACGTCGCGATTCGCCCGGAGCCAGTTGCGAAAGCGCAGGAGGAGCAGCGCGGCGATCCCGCATGAGATGTCCTGAGGTGCGAACAGATCGTCAAGGTTCTCGGGAACGCCACCCTGAAGTCTCTCAACCACCTCTTCCCACTCCGCGTGCAGTTCACTCACGTCGTCTGCTGCACCGCTGTCGTCCGTGCTCTCATCGATTGCCTGCCGAAGCCGCCGGGGTGTTCCGAGCCAGAATTCCTGCTCTGCGTACCATGCATCGAATTCTTGATTCTTCGCGAGAAGTTCGTCAGGAGGATGGTATGACCAACTCTCTCCCTCTCGCGTCCAGTTTCCCCTATCAAACATCGCGATGAGGTGGTCGATGTACCCCGTGCGGCGCTCGGCGGGCAACGTAGCAAACGCCTTGGCAAGCTCGCCGAAGAACACGCCCTCAGACAGATCTTCGAGAAACAACTTCAACGCAAGGTCCGTGATGGTCCGCTTCCTATGGGGCATGTTGTGCCAGTCGTGCGCTGCCTCCTTGAGCACTTGGGGACGCAAGTGGAAGCCCCATAGCAGGTACTCGTGGTCCTGCGACTTGTAAATCCTGTCCCACAGGTAAAGCTCGGGAACGGTGAGCAGGGGGCGCAGATCGGTCTTCGCCAGCTCGGGACGGTGGCAAAGCAGCGACGCAAGAACTCCGATCATCGCCGCCGACGTGCTGTTACCCAAACAGTGGCGAATGACGCCAGAGATGTCGTTTCCCGCGTCAGATGAGTCGATCAGCCACTTCTCGAAAGCCATCAACGAACTCACGAGAACGCTCGGAACCCTTGGCTCACCGCGGTACCAGAACATCACGCCGGAATTTCCGTTCACGGCCCTCAGCCGTTCACCAACGACAAATTCGACTGCCGTGTGCGGTCTGCCAGCATCCTCATCGAGCGCCACCCAGCGGTCAGTGGCCACGTCGACGGCCTCAGCGAGAGCCTGAGCCGCTGCCATCGGGTCGATCTGAAAGAAGCGCAAGAACGGCCCCTCGTTGTAGAGCCTATCTCTGCTTTCGGTATCCCTGATGCCAAGTGCGCCGCCCATACCCGTTGAGAATTCGTCATCGACCTCCTCCGGGGCGAGGCACGCCAGCAGCGTGGATTGCGCGAGGCGTGGGCGAGACGACATTACGGGGGCCAGTCCATCACGGGAGAGGCACACTTCACGGAAGTCCTTCTCAACGATGACTCCCTTCGTCGAACCGCCCAACTGGCCAGGGAAGGGAGTCCGCACCTCGATCTCGTGATGCAGCAGGCGCTCGGTCACCTCGGCAACTTCCCCCGGGAGTTCGTTCACCGAGGCAAGCAGTGCTCTCCAGGCCAAGCGCCTGAACTCGCTCTCCTGCCACCAGCGGTCCCCCAGGCGTTCAATCATCCGAGTAGCGCTCGCTATCGCAATGCTAGCCGCCTCGTCCCGCCCTGCGCCGGGAAACCCGACTGGTATCTCTCTGAGCCAGAGGTCGACGACGCGCAGCAAACCGGTCCCGGCGAGCTCGATGGCGTCCTCAAGGTGCATCGACAAGACTCGTAGGACAGGGATCCATAGCGGCCAGTACGGAATCGGGAATGCTGCGCGTAGATGGACGGCAAGGGCTGGATCCTCGTCTTCAATCGAAGCACTAACCCGAGGGTCAGTCATCGTGGCCGCGTGGAGAAACCGTGCGAGGAAGCGCCTGAGCGACACACCGCCATTCTCAATGAGCACATCCCAGGCGCGTTCCAGCGATCCTTCTGGGTCAGCCGAGAACAGCAGAGCCTCCAGAAACTGGTCACGCATGAGGGCAGGCTGCGCCGCGAGGCGCTGGAGCTCGTCGAGCCACGTCTCCGGGTCGTTGTCGATGAGTCGGAGTGCATAGAGGCGAATCGCGCGATGCCAAACCGGGGAGTTCAGGCGGGGTTCGAGATAGGCCACCAGGTCCGCTTCGTGGCTGAGCAAAATCTTGAGGCGGACCCAGTCGCCATAGAGCTCGTGCTCGAACCGTATTCGGCCCTGCCACTGAACGAGCAGACCATCCCGCTCGAGATCGTCGATGTAGTCCGGCCGGCCTATTGAGTCGAGCGCGAGGTCAGCCACAACTCGGTCTGCCGTAGCTTCGGCAATCGACATGGCTGTCTGCTCTCGTCCAGCTCGCCGTTCACCCAGGCCGCGGACTATCGCGTCCGAGAACAGCTCCGCGACGTCAGACTCATTCGACACCGCGCTCCCGAGCGATGCGGCCACTCCTGATCGGGCTACTACGTCCAGCATCTTGAGGTTCCTGAAGACGCTCGTCACGCGGCTCTGGACGGCCACGCGAAGTAGGTGCGGCATGTGTATTAGGAGCTCATTGATCTCCGTGTCTTGCAGCGGAGACACCGTGACCTCGGACCAAGCTGCGCTGGCATTCCGGTTTTCGAGTTCAGCTCCGATCCGTTGCCACTCATGAGTCTGGGCAGTGATCACGACGCGAGCATCCGAGTCGTCTGCGCCCCGAATCCCTCGGATCAGTTCGGCGAGAGCCACGAAGGCCTCGGTTTGGAACTCGCGGTCCAGCCCATCCACGACGATCGCCACAGGCGCAGCGTGTGCTCGTACAAGCTCGGGCATCCGAACCCCGAGGAGGCTCCCGTCGACCGCCGCCGCACAGTCGCGCGCGTTCAGCCAAACCGCATCTTGCCCGGCTGCTGCGAGCCACGCCTTCGCAACTGCTGTCTTCCCACATCCGGCGACCCCGTGCAGAAGCACCAGCCGCTCTGACGCGTTCTGGATTGCGTCGACGAACTCTCGACACGAAAGATGGCCATCCACGCCAACGTGTTCCCTGACCGCCTCCAGGCTTCGGCGAGTCATGTTCCTCGCCGCCGCCCACGCCAGCTCGTGCGGTGGGAAATCCCGGAGCGCAAAGTCTTTGGTCCTCTTGAGAACGGTGGAGCGATCGAGTGACCCTCCGGCCCGCCTTGTCTCCGCGCTCAGTCGCAGAAGACGGTTCCAGAGTTTCTCGTGCTCCGCGGGGTCGGCGAGGGCCGAGCCGCACCACTCGAGTGCTCGAAACATCGCCGGACGAGAGTCTCCTCCGAAGTCAAGGTCGAAGACCCGCATGTGGGCCAAGAGTTCCTCAGGTGATGCTTCGTCATCGACCGATTCCTCAGGCGGGTATCGCAAGCTCTCCCAGAGCGTCCGTTGCGGATTTGAGAGACCCACCAAGGATGCCGCCACCTCACCGGGTTGCCGCGTAGTCACCAACTCCCGCAGTCTCTGGTAAGCGTCCCGAGCTCGCTGCGACATGGTGGGAGTCGCGAGCGCGACGATGTCGTGCTGAGGACGGAAGTGTCCATCCTGGCTTCGGAGGTCCAACCATGCGCGACGTACGAAGTCAGGGTCGGCCGTGGCGCCAGCGAACTGCCGTCCGCTCTTCGCGGAGATGCCGATCCTGCGTAGCTCACCGCTGGAGCTCTCGAATGTGACGAGAAGATCGTCAAGGGCCCACCCGAGGGAGGCGGTCTGGAAGTCGAGCCGCACAATGCGACCAGTCACCCCTTCGACCGCCGTGGCTCCCGTGAGCATCGCGGCGGTGAAGTACGCGCCGACCTCGTCCTCGTAGACGTAACCGGCACCGCCGGTGGCTGTAGGTGGACTTACTCCCATGTCGTCGGAATCGCTCTCCCAACTTCGGATTCACGTGCAGCACTTGGCGAAGGAGGTCCGCTTGACTAGCCAGCCGTGCTCACCGGTCGTCGGGACGTTGGCGCGGCACCTAGGACAGTCTAGCCGGTCGGGTGCGTTCTGCCCCTCGATCAGTTGGGGTCGACCGAGGAAAGTGCTGCAAAGCGATCGGAGCAGCGCACGACGCTATAGCCCCACCATCAACTCGAAGGTGCGCAGTACAGTATTCTTTGGCCAGTCGGGGCGAGCGCGGCCGGGCGTCGCCTCCGCCGGGATCGGGAGGGGCCGGCTCAGGAGCGGACGCGCTTGCGCCGCTCCGAGCGAACGAAGCGGATGTAGTTGCGGATGGACGCGATGTCCTCCGCCGGGAGGCCGCGCACGGCGTTGCGGAACTCGGCCTCCGCCTCCCGGAGCAGCTCCGCCTCGGCCTGGTCGCGCCCTTCCAGCTCGGCGACGCTCGTCGCGCAGCGGGAGGCGATCTCGAGCAGGTTGGCGCGCCCGGGCCTCATGCGCCCCGCCTCCCAGCACCAGACGGTGTGGGGACGGACGCCGACGAGCTCGCCGAGGCGCTTCTGGGTGAGGCCGGCCTGGGTGCGCGCCTCGCGGATGCGCGCGCCGAGTTCGCGGTGGCGGTAGCCGGAGCCAGCGGTCACGGCCTGCTCCTCCCCCATGCGCACACAGTATCGAGCATCGCGGCGCCGCGCTCGGCCCTATACTGCGTCGCGCGGGGCGCTCCCCCGGAACGGCTGACCCGGGGGACGGTGTCCCCCGCCTGGAGGTTGCGGATGCGGCGCGCGCTCGGGGCGCTCCTGCTGGCCGTGGCGTCGCTGCCGTTCCTGGCCTCCTGCGGCGGCGCGGAGCCCGTGGTGATCGCCACCACGGGCGACTACCATCCGTTCAACTTCATCACCGACGAGGGCGCGATCGACGGCTTCGAACGCGAGCTCGGCGACGAGCTCTGCCGGCGCGCGGGGTTCGAGTGCGAGTGGGTGCTGCACGAGTGGGAGACGCTCATCCCGGACCTCATGGCCGAGCGCTTCGACGTCATCCTCGCCGGCATGAGCATCACCGCCGAACGGGAGGCGCTGCTCGACTTCACGGACGCCTACTACCCGCCTCGCCCCTCTGTGTACCTGGCGAGAGCGGGCGAGGGCGAGGAGGCGCTGGGGGGCAGGCTCGGCGTCACCGAGCACACGATCTACTCTGGCTACCTGGAGGGGCAGGGCGTCGCCTACGTGCCGCTCGCCGGGGCGGTCGACGCTGCCGGGGCGGTGCTGGCCGGCCAGGTGGACGCCGTGCTCGTCGACCACGGCTACGCGGTGGCGAAGCTCGCCGAGCACGCGGGGCGGCTCGAGGCGGTCGGTCCGGAGGTGCGGCTCGACGGCGGCCTCGGCATGGGCGTGCGCACGGGGAGCGAGCTGCTGGGCGTGTTCAACGAGGCGCTCGACGCGATGAAGGCCGACGGGACCCTGAACGCGCTGATCCGCCGCTGGCTGGGCGAGGAGGCGGCGACCTTCGAGTAGCGGGCGTGTTTTCCCTGCCTGGGTGGCAGCGGGTCCGGGTCAGCCAGCGGCATCGCCGAACGGACGCGGTGTGGGCCCGTCGCGGAAGGGGCGGGCGGCGCCGCCAGCGACGGCGGCCCAGCCGTTCCCGAGCGGCCCCTCGCGCTCGATCAGCGCGCGATGCGAGACCCGCAGCGGCAGGTCGACGCCGGCGCGGCGCAGCTCCCGGCGCGCGACGCCGAGGAAGTGGTGGGCGGCGAGCTCGTCCTCGAAGACCACCAGCACGTCGGGGCGCAGCCCGTGGTCGTCGGTGGGGCGCGGGGTGGCGTAGTAGCGCAGGTAGGGCGCGAGGCGCGCGGCCATCGTGGAGGGCCGGACGGCGCGGCGCTCCCACTCGAGGAAGAACGCCCATGGCTTTCCGTCGCGGCGCAGCAGGCCGAAGGCGTCGGGGTGCACCGAGTGGAGCGCTCCGTCGTGGCGGAAGTAGCGCGAGGCGCGGTGGGGCGGGTCGAGCTGGACCAGATCCCAGCCCTCCGTGCGGGCCTGCCCGGCGAGCGCGGCGAGGAAGCCGTGCACGGCGGAGGTGTGGGCGAGGTTGCGCAGCAGCTGGCGGCTGCGGCGGCCGCGGACGTTGCGCCAGGTGAGCGGGGCCTCGCGGTCGAAGGGCTCGGCGCTCCAGCGCCGCCGCGCATCCGCCGCCGCCGCGCGGTCGCGGCGCGCGAGCAGGGTGAGCCCGTCCTCGCTGAGCGCCAGGCGTCCGCCGGGGCCGTGGGCGCGGACGAGGCCGAGACCCTCGAGGCGGTGGAGCAGGCCCGAGAGGCGGGTGCGCCCCACGCCCAGCAGCGCGCCCAGGTGCTCGCGCGCGATCCAGGGCCAGCCGGAGAGCGCGTCGAGGAGGCGCTTCTCCGCCGGGGTGAGCAGGGAGGGAAGCATCCAGGGCGGGCC
>VXRS01000210.1:0-6637 GCA_009838385.1 Dehalococcoidia bacterium
TGCTCACATCGCCAATCTTGCGTGTCTGACGGCCGCTGACTTAGCCTTCAGCCCCAAGTGTCGCCGTCCTTGACGCGATGCAGTGGGAATCGCATGGGCTCACAGCCATCCTCCAACGTCTCAAACACCTCGACGCCGCCCGTGTTCCTTACGGGCGCGGCGGGGCATGTGGGGGCCAATCTGGTACGCAGGTTGCTCGATGATGGCGTGCCAGTGCGGGTGCTGCTGAGGGCGGAGGAAAACAACGAAGCCATCGAGGGGCTCGATGTTGAGCGGGTCTACGGCGACATTCGAGACCTGGACGCTACCAGGGAAGCCCTCGCGGGTTGCCGTGGCGTCTATCACGTCGCGGCCCTCGTCTCGACAATCGACGGGAACGACGCCCATCGGCGGGATATCTTCGAAAGCAACGTACTTGGCACCCGCAACGTGCTCCGGGCGGCGCGGGAGGTGGAGGCCGGACGGGTGGTGGTCACAGGTTCCTTTAGCGCCGTTGGCTACGACCTGGACGACCCGTCTACTCCGACTAGGGAATCCATGCCCTTCTATCCGATGGAACGCACGATGCCCTACGAGCGCAGCAAGGCGATGGTGGAGAGCGAGTGCTGGCATGCTGCGGCGACTGGTCAGGATGTCGTGGTGGCCACCTGCTGCGCGGTGGTCGGCGGCAACGACTTCCTGCCCTCGCGAGTGGGGCGAACGTTGTGCGACTTCGCCAACCGCAAGCTCTTCGCCTACGTCGATGGGGGATTCGAGTTCGTGGCGGCCCAGGACATCGTGCAGGGGCATCTGCTGTGCATGGAGCGGGGGCGTTCGGGAGAAAAGTACATCTTCAGCACCGAGTTCAAGACCATCTCCGACCTCCTGGATCTGTTCCAGGAGGTTTCAGGCATTCAGCGACCGCGCCGGCAGGTACCCCTCCGCTTGATGCTCGCCTTCTCGGAAGTGGCGAGCTATGCCCTCAGCCGGCTGCATCCGAGCTACCCCCAGCGATTCACGCCCGGCGCGATTCGCCTGCTCCAGCAACGCCGTCACGCCGACACCACCAAGGCGAGGGAGGAACTTGGCTTCCAGCCGACGACCATCCGCGCCGCGATTCAGGATGCCTACGCGTTTCACTACCATCAGCGCAACGCGATTAACAACCCCCGCGCGAAGCGCCCGGAACCGCCTGCGATGGCAGGAGAGTAACCATGGCGGGGCGGGCGATCGGCGCGACGCGGGGGGCTGCGTGATATGAGCGTCGACGTGGACACCGCGCCGGCCGGCCCTCCAGCTCTCGAGGATGCCCGCAACCTGCGTCAGCGGGCGCGCGCCGTGGGCATGAACCCGGACTACTGGTACGCCGTCGAGGAAGTGCGGCGGGTGAAACCGGGCACGGTGACCGAGGTCGTGTTCTGGAAGCAGTCCATCGCGCTCTACCGGTCCGAAGACGGCTCATTTCACGCGATCGAGAATCGTTGCCTGCACCGCCAGATCAAGCTCTCCCTCGGCCAGGTTGACGGCTGCCGGCTCGTCTGCGGCTACCACGGCTGGGAGTACGACGAGGACGGGCGGGTCTCGGAGATCCCCGACTTGTTTGGGCGGCAAGAGGTGCCGAACCTGTCGGTCCGGACGTATCCCGTCCAGGTCCGCTACGGGCTGGTCTGGATCTTCCCGGGGGACCCGGCACTCGCCGAAGAGCGTCAGATCCCGGACATCCCCGAGCTCGAAGGGTCCTCGCGGTGGGCCTGCGTACCCCTGGTTTTCGACCTTCAGGCCCATCACTCGATCATCATCGACAACGTGAGCGACTTCTCGCACGCCTATCTGCACCGTCGCTATCGACCATTCGACGGCGCCACGCTCACGCGCCACGAGACCGTCGGCGACAACGTGCACCTCGCCTATGAGACGCGAGTCGGCCGCGGGCGCATCTCCGGGTTGTTCGTCGACCATGCGCGATTGAATACCAACCACATGGAGCTCTGCTACGAATATCCCTACCAACGGTCGAACACCGATGACGAAATCAAGCACTGGCTCTTTGTGCTGCCGATCGATGAGCGGACGACGCGGACGTTTTTCCTCTTCTACTTCAGGTCGCTCAAGCTTCCCCTGATCCCCGTCCGCATCCCTCGCCTGGCCATGACCACCGTCTTGCGGATCGCCAACCGCATGCTGATAGGCCCGCTGCTCTCGCAGGATCGTGTGGCGGTTGAGGCGGAGCAGAAGGGCTACGAGACCAATTGGGACGCTCCTCCGATCGAGGTCAATCCAGTCGTGCGGTCCTTCCAACAGGTGACGGTGCGCAAGTGGCAGGAACATCTGGATGGCGAGGGGGCGAAGAGTCTGAACGGTGCATGACCTGCCATCGGCCTGGACGGAGCTGTCGGGCCTGGGCCTGATCGAGGCAGCCGCAATCTTCCTGGTATTCGTCGGTGTCCTGCTGCTGGGTTCGATGTGGGTGCCGGGTCGGAAGGTGGCCGCCGGTCCCGATCTTGAGGGAGTGACGCGCACCTACACCTTCAATGGGCTGGCGCTGTTCGTGATCGTCGTGTTGCTGGCGGTGCTCGGCGAGATCCTCGACGTGATTTCACTGTCGGTGCTGTACACGCACTTTGCCGAACTGTTCATCGTGGCCAACGTCTTCGCCTTCGCGCTCTCAGCCGGGCTGTACTGGCGCGCGGTCCGCGGGCAAAGCGGATCACCGGGATTCTGGCGGGGAGTGTTCTTTGGCCGTCAGCTCAACCCGACCTGGTTTGGGGTCGACCTGAAGCTGTTCAGCTACCGGCCTTCCCTCATAGCTCTGGCGCTCTTCAATGTGTCGTTCGCAGTTGTGCAATACGACACGTACGGCGAGCTCACGCTGCAGATGATCCTCTACCAGTCCTTCACGTTCCTGTACGTCGTGAATTACTTCCAGTTTGAAGGGGGAATGATCTACACCTGGGACATCGTATCCGAGCGCTTCGGGTGGATGTTGGCGTGGGGTGACTACGTTCTGGTGCCATTCTTCTATTGCCTGCCGGGCTGGTGGCTGGTGCATCAAACGGATTCCCTCCCTGCCATTGCGGGAGCGGCGCTCTGCTTGCTGTTCGTAGTGGGATTCTGCGTGTTCCGCGGCGCGAACCAGCAGAAGCACCGGTTCAAGCAGAACGCGAACACTTCGATCTGGGGCCGGCCGGCCGAGTCGCTGGACGGACGCCTCCTGGTATCCGGATTCTGGGGCGTGGGGCGCCACCTGAACTACACCGGTGAGATCTGCGTGTACTTTGCCTTCGCACTCACGACCGGGTTCTCGTCCTGGATTCCGTTTCTCCTGCCCGTGTGGCTGACGGCCCTGCTGTGGCATCGATCGACACGCGATGACCGCCGCTGCCGCATCAAGTATGGGGACCTGTGGGACCGCTACAGGCAGCGGGTGCCCTACGCATTGATACCTCGTGTCTATTAGATTCATGTCTCGGAAAGAAGGCTCCAGTGGCTCAATCGCGTAACGGTCTGGCGATTTCACGGGAGGATCGGGCGATCCCCGAACTTGGTGGAGGGGCGCCGCTGATCGGCCACCTGCGAGACTTCCAGCGCGACCCGGCGGCAATGCTGAGCCGGGGCTGGCGGCAATTGGGCGACCTGTTTCGATTTCGGCTGGGTCCCCGCCAGTTCGTGCTCTTCACTGGGCCCGAAGCGCACGACGCCTTCTTCAGCGCCCCCGACGACCAACTGGACGCCAAGTCCGTCTATCAGTTCACGGTCCCGATCTTCGGTCGCGGCGTGGCCTACGACGTCGCCCCCGAGGTGATGGCCGAACAACTCGGGTTTCTCTATCCGGCGCTACAGGACGCCGCCATGCATAGGTCCGTCCGCTTCATGTTCGAGGAGACGTCACGGTTCGCCGACTCCCTCGGCGAGGAGGGTGAGCTGGATCTGCCGGCCGCGATGAACGAACTGACCGTCAAGATCGCCAGCCGCAGTCTCCTCGGACAAGAGGTTCGGGATCAGGTAGACGAGGGATTCGCCGATGCCTATCACGATCTGCAGAAGGGCATCAACACGCTTGGCTTCTTTCTCCCCAGGCTCCCTACCCCGGCGCACCGCAGCCGGGACCGCGCACGCAAGCACGTGGCGGAGCTCTTCAGCGGGATCATGGCGGCGCGCCGGCAGGCCGGGGCCCGTCCCGAGGACTTCATGCAGTCGCTCATGGACGCCAGCTACGGTGATGGCCGCACCCTCGACGACGACGAGATCACGGGAATTCTCCTGACGGTGTTGTTTGCGGGGCAACACACCAGCGGGGTGCTGGCGACCTGGACCGGCCTGGAGCTCCTGGGAGCCACGTCGTACGTGGCGCGGGTACGGGAGGAAACGCAAGCCATCTACGGCGAGACGGGGAGCATGGACCTTGAGGGCCTGAAGCAACAGGTGACCATGGAAAACGCCGTCCGTGAGGGCGAGCGGCTCCACCCGCCGCTGATCCTGTTGATCCGCAAGGTGCTCAAGCCGATGCGGTACGGAGAGTACGTGGTGCCCGAGGGCTCCCTTGCGATGGTGTCGCCGGCGGTTTCTCACCGGCTGCCGCACCTGTTCGCCGACCCGGACCGCTTCAACCCCGATCGCTTCGCCGCGCCCGCTCGCGAGGACAGGCAGCACCACTACGCCCTGATCGGTTTCGGTGGCGGCAACCACCGCTGCATGGGCAAGCACTTCGCCTATCTGCAGGTCCAGGCAATCTGGACCGTGCTGCTCGATCGGTTCGACCTGAGTCTGGAGACCGACGTGCCAGCCCCCAACTACGGCAGCTGGGTAACCGGTCCCGTAACACCCTGCAAGGTCCGTTACAGGCGCCGCGCAGAGGGAAGCGTCTTCCGGTGACCGACACCCGAGGTGGCTCCTACGACGTGGCTATCGTCGGTGCCGGCCCCGTGGGCAGCCTGTGCGCGATTGCCCATGCCCGAAAGGGCTATCGCGTAGCGCTGTTCGAGGCGAACCCCGCGGCGTCCAAACGACTGGCGGGTGAATGGCTGCATCCCCCGGCCGCGCGAATCCTGCGGGATCTCGGGTTATCGGTTAATGGTGATGCCCAGAGCAGCTCGGGTAAGGGGTTCGTCGTGTTCCCGGAAGACCGCGAGCACCCGATCGTGATCCCGTATTCGAACGGAACCCACGGTCTGGTCTGCGACCACGCGACGCTCGTCTCGCGCCTTCGCGAGGCGGTAGAGAGCGAGCCCGGTATCGACTTCAGACTGCACACACGGGTGTCTGAGGTCGAAGACGGGCGGCTGTCGTACGTCCAGAACGGCGCCAGCGAATTCGTTGAGGCGGAGCGGATCGTTGGCGCGGACGGCCGCTCCTCCGTCGTCCGGCGATCGCTGGGTCTCGCGACGCGATCGAAGATGTGCTCGCGGATGGTTGGGCTCACGCTGAAGGGGGTGAACCTGCCGATGGAGGGGTACGGGCACATCGTCTGCGGCGCGCCGGGCCCGGTGCTGATCTACCGCCTCAGCGAAGATCGTGTCCGGGCAGTCGTCGACATCCCCCTGGAGTATTCGTCCCATGAATGGAAAGGCCTACTGGCGGACTCGTTTGCACGCTGGATGCCGGAGGGGCTCCAGTCGGCGTTCATCGAGGCGAGCGCCGAGGAACGCCTTGACGCCTCTGCCAATGCCGTAAGTCCGCGGGTCACGTACGGAACCTCACGTCGGGTGCTGATCGGTGATGCGGCCGGGCACTATCACCCACTAACGGCCACGGGACTCACGCTTGGCTTCGGGGATGCCATGGCGCTGGCCGAGGGTGAGGAGTTTCGCGACTTCAGCAACGAGCGATTCGAGGCGACGCGCGTTCCCGAAGTGTTGGCGATGGGGCTCTACGAGGTCTTCGCCGATCAACGGGCGGAAGCGACCGCGCTCCGGCAGGCGATGTACAGGCGCTGGCGCTCCAGTTCCGCCGCGTGCGACAAGACCATGGGGCTCCTCGCCTGTGAAGACCGATCCGTGAGCAGCCTGAGCCGGGAGTTCACGACAACGATCGTGTGGGCGTTGAAGGCCACCGTCCCGAGGTCACTCAACGGGTCGGCCTGGCGCCGGTTCCGCGAGGTGGCTCGCGGAATGGGCAATCGTCTGGGGTGGCTCTCGCTGGGCGCCTGGCACCTGTACCGGGGCAGACGAGCGGGAGGCACGGCGCCGGAGCGACCCACCCGCACGCTGGCTCGCGCGTTTCTGGCCTCCATGCCATCGGCGTCGGGACCGGCTGGCGATGCGCCCCCGACGGAGGAGGTGTCACCCGATGCAGGGACGGCGCTGGAGAGGGCCGCCACGCGCCTGTTGGACCTCCAGGCCGAGGATGGCAGCTGGGAAGGCGAGATGGTCTGGTGCCCCATGCTCACGGCGCAGTGGGTACTTCTGCAGAACATCCTCGGGCGGCCGATCGACGACGGCCGGCGCCGGCGCGTGCTGCGTCACTTCGAGCAGTCCCGCCTGCCGGAAGGGGTGTGGGGTCTGCACGATCACTCGGCGCCCCATCTGTTCGTGACCACCCTGGTCTATATCGCGGCGCGGCTGCTCGGCGTCGAACGGGACGATCAGTTGATCGAGCCGGCGCGGCGATTCCTGCAGGCGGAGGGGGTGCAGAACATCCCCAGCTGGGGAAAGTTCTGGCT